>JAHDCS010000053.1 GCA_020629755.1 Flavobacteriales bacterium
GCTTGAATTTTCGTTCTTTTCTTCAAGGAAAAGGACAAAAAATAAGGAATAGAAGAAAATAACTTAAAAAAAATGGGATAATTCCAGTATGAAACAAAAATTGACTCGTATTGAAGAGTTTTGGACATTTACGCCTGTGATACAATGTCTTAATTACAATCATTATCATCTATAAAAATGAAAACACTTAACGCGCTTAGTCTTCTTTTACTATTGGCTTTCTGCTTTCTGTTAAGCTCAAGCTCTTCATGTTCTAAAAGCAAAACACCTATTAACCTGTGTACAGACGAATTTGATGTTGATACTCAAAATTGGATTTCAAACAAAATCAATCAACTCGGTGTAGATTATGTATTTCAAGCCAACCATAATGGAAATACCTTTTTTATGATCTACGAAACTATGGCGCCCTATCAATTATTTGATTGTGAAGGCACTCTTCTGTATAGTAGCGATAATTTCGAACAAAAACAAATCTTGGATGATTTAGAAAAAGAATATCATTTTTTTGAAATCTATCCAAACGACACCTACTACGATGGTATGTATTAACAAATCTGTATTTGATCTAGAATATCTTCTACCTTTGTTGCTTTAACTAACCTATTATCAGCTGCCCTAAAGACATATTAAGCATTGACATCCATACGCATATCCTGCCAGAGGATATTCCGCGTTATAAAGAAAAATTTGGCTATGGGGGCTTTATCCATCTGGATCATCACAAGCCTGGATGTGCGCGTATGATGATGGACAATAAATTCTTTAGAGAAATTGGTTGTAATTGCTGGGACGCCTCTGCACGTATCAAAGAAATGGATGCGTTTAACCTTGATGTGCAAGTTTTGAGCACGGTGCCCGTAATGTTTTCGTATTGGGCCAAACCAAACGATACTCTGGAGCTCTCTAGGTTTATCAATGATCATATTGCAACAATTGTTCAGAAACACCCAAAACGCTTTGTAGGCTTAGGCACACTGCCTATTCAAGATGTCGACTTGGCCTGTAAAGAGCTTGAACGCGTCATGAAAATAGGATTGCATGGGGTTGAAATTGGCTCACACATCAATGAATGGAATTTATCTGCGAAAGAATTGCATCCCTTTTTTGAGACAGCTGAAAAATTAGGCGCATCCATTTTTGTGCACCCTTGGGAGATGATGGGGCAAAAAAGAATGCCAGAATATTGGCTCCCATGGCTGGTAGGCATGCCTGCTGAAAGCTCTTTGGCAATTTGCTCTATGATTTTCGGGGGGATATTTGAAAAATTCCCAGATCTTAGAGTTGCTTTTGCTCATGGAGGCGGTTCTTTTCCGGCTACCATTGGCCGGATTGCACACGGCTTTGATGTACGGCCTGATTTATGCGCCATTGACAACAACATATCTCCTAAAAAATATTTAGGAAAATTCTATTTAGACGCTCTAGTACATGATTCTAATATGCTGCGTTATATTGTTGATTTAATGGGATCTGACAAAATTGCCTTGGGTACTGATTACCCATTTCCGTTAGGAGAACTCGCGCCCGGAAATCTAATCGAGAATACATTTAACAGCAATCTAAGTATAAAGCAAGATTTGCTCTCCAAAAGCGCACTCAATTGGCTTGGTTTAGAAGCCAAGCGTTTCATGTAAACCCTAGTTAGACTGCTGGATTTTTTGGTTGTGCAAACAGTTTTTCTAATGCTTTAAACAATTCAGGTTCTTCAGATTTTAGCTCTAATGGTTTCTCAAAAAAGTATTCAGCTAATCGCGCTAGTTCTTCTGCTTTTTCACGATGTGTAAATTTTCTTTTTTCATCATAAACAGGCAAAACATTCCTGAGCCTTTGATGCATTAAATCTAGCCAAGGCAAAATTTCTTTTCGATCCATCAACACTTCTGGTACTCCATCTACCGTACCGTCTGCCATATCAATTAAATGCATAAACTCATGAATGGCCGTATGGTGTTTATCAGAGGTGTAGTTAAACCCATGAAAAAGGGCATCGCGGCTTAACAGCATTTTGTTTTTCATAATGCCTTCTCCCACCAAACCCAACACGCGCTTGCCTTGAATATTCATAGTAGTAGGATGCAGAAACACTACTTTTAAATTTGGATAAAACCAATTTGAATAGTTTAATATTGGAAGAATAGCTGCTGTTGCAATCAAAAGACGATCTTCAGTAGTCACTTTAGTTCTTACTCCGATCACATGTACATTCGAAATAAAAAAACGCACCCGGTATTGAAATTCTTTTAATTTAAGCTGATCATACGTCTTTAAAGCGGGCAGATATCTTTCTAAAAACGCAAGGTGCTCTTCTCTTAGAGTATTATCTTTTGGTTCTCTAAAAGGCTTTTGCGCTTCTGCTCTTTCTTTTTCAGATACTCCAAAAAAGTAATCGTACAGAATAAAAAAAATAACTATAAATATAAAGGGGTGCACAGGCAAATGACTACTAAAAAGTTAAGGTCAAAAAAAAGGCCCCAAAAGGGCCTTTTAAAAGCGTATATTTTTCTTTATAAGTAATGTTTTAAAAGATTAGAATTTAATTTTTTTCTCAATACACGTAAGCCCTTTTCTCGAATTTGTCTAATTCTTTCTCGAGTTAAATCTAAACGATTGGCTATTTCTTCTAAAGTCATAGGCAATTGTCCGTTTAATCCGAAAGAAAATCGAATCACATCGGCCTCTCTTGGTTTTAAGGTCTCTAACACACGCTCTATATCAAAACAAAGTGAGTTTTTAATTAATCCGTCCATCGGATTAGTAGACTCTCCGTTCTCTAAAACATTGAGCAAGCTATTTTCTTCGCCTTCTGAGAGTGGGGCATCTACAGAGAGCTGCTTTTGTGCATAAGAAAACAAATTAGAGATTGTTTCAGCGGGTTGTTCTAACATTTCACCTAATTCTTCATTAGAAGGTGCTCTTTCAAATTCTTGTTCTAATTTAGAATACGCTTGAGTGATTTTCTGAATTGCACTCACTTTATTAAGTGGCAAACGCACGACCCTTGAATTTTCAGCTATGGCTTGCATGATAGATTGACGGATCCACCAAACAGCATAAGAAATAAACTTAAATCCTTTGGTTTCATCAAATCGTTTTGCAGCAGTAATAAGCCCTATGTTGCCTTCGGCAATTAAATCTTCTAATGTTAACCCATGACCTTGATACTGCTTAGCAACAGAAATAACAAATCTCAGATTTGCATTTACCAAACAATTTAAAGCCGCATCATCCCCTTGTTTAATTTTTTTAGCTAATAACACTTCTTCTTCAGGAGTAATCATTTCTTCTTTGGATACGTCGCTTAAATACTTATCTATAGACTTACTGTCTCTATTTGTTAATTGTTTGGTAATTTTTAGTTGTCTCATTCGTTTTGTGTGTTAATTGTGTTAAGGCAAAATATAGTTTGGCAAGTAGCTAAAAAACAGCAGGTTACAAACCAAAAACTTTTTCACCTTTAACAAGTATAAAAAAAATTATGAGAAAAAAAGGGTGTTTTTGTTGAAAACAATTAACAAATTTTATGAAAAAAGCTTTGTTAAGAAGTTATGTTGCATTAAGCTCAAAAAGTGTAATCTCAGGCCTAATGCCGACTCGCGCAGGAAAACCAAGGTACCCAATACCCGGATTTACATATAATAGCTGATTATTCTCTTCATACAAACCCATCCACCTTGGATAACGGTGTTGCACAGGACTGTATTTTAAATGTTTTAGGTTTATTCCGAATTGCAAGCCATGGGTGTGGCCAGATAGCGTTAAATTTATTTTTGATTTACCTAATACCTCAGCGTCCCAATGTGATGGATCGTGTGAAAGTAATATTTGAAAATTATTGGCATTGGTACCCTGAAGGGCTTGGGCTAGATCACCGTATTTAGCGAATCTTCCTTTGCCCCAATTTTCAACTCCAACCAGCTCAATCTCCTGGTTAAGGCTGTTAATCTTAACGTGCTCATTTAACAGAAGTCTAAAATTAGAGTGTGCAAAAAACTGTTTTAATTCATCTAGATTTTTCTTTTTTTCTGATGCATCATCCCACCGCATATAATCACTATAATCATGATTGCCTAACACACAAAACTTACCCAATGACGCCTTGAGTGAACCAAAGAGTTCTA
Source organism: Flavobacteriales bacterium (assembly GCA_020629755.1). Classification (GTDB taxonomy): domain Bacteria; phylum Bacteroidota; class Bacteroidia; order Flavobacteriales_G; family JALEGO01; genus JAHDHZ01. Next base: position 4,122 of record JAHDCS010000053.1, read on the forward strand.
ACCATTGATCATTAAGCTCTGAGGCAAAGTGATTGACTAAATCTCCTGTAAAAAGAATCAAGTCTGGTTGTAATGCGTTGATCATCTGAAACGCTTTACGAAGATGAGTGGTGTTGTTTTGAAAACTACCCAAATGGGCATCCGAAAACTGAACAACCTTTAATCCATTAAACGCTTTAGGCAATTCTTTTAAAGACAAATTAAGTGTTTTAACCACATAATCATGCCGACCCCAAAATATACCATAAAGCGTTGCACAAAAAGGAATAGAGGCAAGCAAAAACCCTATCTTAGTTAAAAAACTTCTTCTTGAAATCTGACGGTCTGAATTGGTCACTTTTTGTATGACTTTTTGTGAGAGAAATCCGACATCCTCCAAAAAATGAAACACAATTAAAATAAGTTTAGGCACTAAAGAAAGAATCATCATCGCAAAAATGATTTGAAAAAAGCCATACCCCTTATTTCTAATAGCGTCTGTTGGTTCTGAAGAAAAGACCAAAAGAATCCCCAGGTAAATTGCAATAGAATATCCCCAATACAAATACCTTAAAAAAGGCGCCCATTTTGAGCGCAAAAACACAAGTCTAAAAGCTTTGTAGGCATACAGATCAACGACAAACAAAAACCCGAAGACCATACCAATAAATAGGATAAACTCACTTTTCATTGTTGCGTGTTGCTCGTTTTAACTTAAACAAGTACACTGCCACCAGCAGCGCTAAAGCCAGTGCAATAAGTGCTACACCAAAAAGAGAAGAGAAAATTTGTTGTTTAAACACTACTGTAAAGACAATACCAAATAAAAACACCGTAGCTAATTCATTGTATACCCTTAACGTAAAGGAAGAAACCCTTAGAGCATCTGACTGCATCTGATTGTATAAATATCCACAATAAAAGTGGTAAAGGAGTAAGCCTACAACAAAACTGAATTTAACATGCATCCAGGGCATTGTCCAAAAATTATAATAATACACCAATGAAAAGCCAAAAATTAAAGTGAGCACCATCGAAGGATATGTAATGCCAAGCCACAATCCCTTTCCCATTTTCTTAAATTGTGCCCGAAGGGCTGTTTTTACGCTCTGATCATGCTTATCGGCTTCTTTATAGTGTACTAAAAGTCTCACAAAATAAAACAAGCCTGCAAACCAAGTTACAACAAACACAATATGAAACGCCTTCAGATAATACCCAATCACAATGTAGATATAACCAATTTTTGAGCAATTTGTTCAAGTGGTGTTATCGCTCTGAGCTCATAAACCCCAGATGAAAATTGAGTAACATCTAAATACTCTTGTTTATGATATATCTGCTTGTTTAATACTTCTTGCCCCATGCTATTAATAAGCTTAATTTGCATAGGAAATTGCTGTTGTTCTAACTGATCAAAAAATACTTTTTGCACCACTGGATTAGGATACAAATTAAGTGAAGACTGAGCTAAAACACTGACGCTTGTAGTAAGGTCTTGTTCTATTTTAGATACCGGCACCATCGCAATATTATTAAACTCTTCTACTTCATTCAAGGTTTGTTTTTTATCTGCAAAAGCAATCACCCAATAAGAACCCGCCGGCATTTGCTGAGTACTTACAGTCAGTGTTCTCTCTATATACTCCGTAGGCAAAAGATTTGTTATAAACAATGAATCAAAAACATAATCAGTCTGTTCTGGCACTTGATCAGAAGATAAATAATAATAAACCCAAAAAGAGTCTGCTTCTAGTGTTCCTAGGTTAAACACCTTAGAGTAAACCGTAACGCTATCTGTTGTAAAATCAATTGTAGAAGGTGCTTCTAGTTGTGTGACAGAAACATCTGGGCCTAATCCACACTGAAAAGAAATGTCATATCCGCTTGTAGAACCATCGTCAGAATCTACCACCACATAATAATCTCCAACCGGCAAATCATAGGCAACCGAACCTTGAGAATATGTAGTGCCTACGCAACTATCCTGATGGCAATCTGATAAAATATAGGTGTCTAAATCTCCAGAAAAATTATCTATTACCACACTAACATCTGTAGGACTTGAAAGTGAAAAACTATGCACCCGTTCTGGCCCCGATTCAGACCAATTATTACACCCATAGGTTTCAACTTGTGAAGGCGCATTTGAAACATCTTGCTGATACCACTCTCCGCAATTTAAAGGCTTTGCTAAGCTGCAATCCAATAAAGAGGTACTGCAATTTATATTAAAAAAAGAGGTGATTGCATCGTAGTAAGCCAGCGCAAATTCATCCCTCCAAGCATTAGACAATAATTTAACAGAATCAGAAGAGGTCACAAACCCAATTTCATTTAAGGCCCCATACATATCTATATTTCTGAGCACTGATAAATGGAAATTTAAATACGAATCATCTTCAACTACTCTTCTGTTGTTCCACTGACCATGCGATGCCATTTCAATTTGAATCAGCCCAGCATAAAATTCATCTTCTGCATCTGGCTGCGCAGCAAACTGACACCAAAAGGTTTCTGTACCCGTAGCATTAAAACCCGGCAACGCATTACAATGAATGCTTAAAAAGGCATCACCGCCCCATGAATTTGCCATCATGGTTCTTTGTGCCAAAGAAATTTGAGAACCACAAGCATTTGAATTTCTGGTAAGTAACGCATCATAGCCACATGTGCTGTCTAAAAGTCCCTTTAGCTTTTCTGCCACTTCATAATCTGTGTCAATCTCAATAGATGAACGCCCATCACCATTAGAGCAGTCTGCATTATACCCATGGCCCGCATCAATAATAATAAGGGCCTGAGAAAAGCTGGTCTGCGTTAAAAGACATAAAAACAATATGTATAAAAGTTTATTCACTTTACTTTTTAAGCTTGCTTAAATAGACCTGATGGTGCTTTGTTTCTTCATACATTAACACTCCATTTCTTGAAATACTTGGCCACATTTCTATTAAATGTGGCGTTTGTGTTAAATTCTTAATCTCTTGTGTTTGGATATTGTATTGATAAATGTCTGAAGCAGTCGTGTGATGCCCGTCTTCGCTTAAATCCCTAAAGAAATAAATTAAGTTGTGGTCATAAGAAAAACAGGTGGCAATGCCTTGCCCTATTATTTTTTTTTCGGAGGGATCTTGCATAGAAATCAACACCATATCTGCGCCGCTATGCGCCACTACATATTGTTTATCAAAAGACAATACAGGCGCATAATAACGCCCATTATCACTTGTTAAAAAATATTTACCTCGTCCGCTCTGATCACTTACTTCTATCTGGAGATTGCTGGGGTTGATAGAGAGCAAAACCTCTTTGTTAGACGCTTGTAATGCTATGCTTTGTGTTGTATGGGAGGATGTTGATATTTTTTCTGCGTGCCCTAAATCATCTAAAGACACTTTAAAGACCTGAAAATAAGAGTCTACTTTTTCTTTGAAAAAAATAAATTCTGAATTATCAGACCAGGTGACATCAAAACCAATGCGCGCACCCGGACGAACTGTTCCTTTTAATCGTTCTGATTTAACATCAAAAACATAAATGCCAAAATTACCTTCTGTGGTCACTAAAAAATACTTTCCGTCTGGTGAGATAAGAGGTTTAGAATATGGATATTTTTCAGAAAAAAAGAACTTATCAACCTCAACACCTGAAGGCACATCTTGTGAAAAGAGCTGGCAAAAACCAACTATAAATGACATTAATATGACAATGCTTTTAAAGTGCATCGATGCCAATATATGACAATTTTCTTAAACCTGGTTTCTTATTTTAGAAAAAGTTGTTTGTACAGGTTTTCTGATTTGGATTTAATAAATTTGCATCTTAATTGCGCCCGTAGTTCAACTGGATAGAATATCAGATTTCGGCTCTGAGGGTTGAGGGTTCGAATCCTTCCGGGCGCACTTTTTTTTAATATAGAGGTTTCAAAGAATCATACAATAATCCTTCCAGGCGTATCTGAAGGAAATGCTTTTTATGGCTTCCTTTTTTTAGCTGTTATGCGATTTTCTCTTACTATTGATCGTACAGCACAGCATCCCAGTCTTTAAAAACAGGATCATATCCTTTACTTTTTATAACACTTATATATTCTTTAGTTGAACGGGTGTCGTGTACATCAAATTGTTTTAAACTGTCTTTATTTACTACATACCCCCCAGGATTGGTAGATGATTCTGCACTGATAGAGGTTATGCCTAAAGCAAAGGCATTATTTCTAAACACCTCAGATTCACGTGTTGAGAGTGAAAGCTCAACTTGCGCATTAAATATTCTATACGCACAGATGAGTTGCAAAAGTTCTTTGTCACTCATCACAGATTTTAGATCAATGCCATTGGCACAAGGTCTTAATCTCGGAAAAGAGATTGAATATTTAGACCTCCAATAGGTTTTTTCTAGATATGATAAATGAAGCGCTGTGAAAAAAGAATCTACCCGCCAATCTTCTAAACCAATTAATACCCCTAGCCCTACGCGGTCTATTTCAGCATTTCCAATACGGTCAGGGGTTTTAAGGCGGTATAAGAAATTTGATTTTTTTCCTTTGGGATGATGCTTTTTATATTCGTCTTGGCGATAGGTTTCTTGATAGACCAAAATAGAATACACACCCCTTTTTTTGAGTTCTATATACTCTTTTGTTTCTAAAGGCTGCACCTCAAATGAAATCTGAGAAAAGTATTGTTTTAGAATCTCTAAAGCTTCTAGAAAATAAGGCATGCCAACAGATTTATTAGCCTCTCCAGTGACAACTAACACATGATGGTAACCAAGATCTCTTAGATGTTTTGCTTCTGTGTGTATTTCATCTGGGGTTAACGTTTTTCTGGGGATGTCAATATTCAAACTAAACCCACAATAGGTACAAATGTTTTGACATTCATTAGAAAGGTATAATGGCACATACATTTGAATGGTTTTACCAAACCTGCTTTGGGTGATTTTTTGGCTTTTTTGTGCCATTGATTCCAAAAAGGGCTGAGCCGCCGGAGAAATTAACGCTTTGAAATCTTCAAGATCTACATGCCTATTCTCTAGTGCTCTTTGAACATCTTTAGAGGTTTTATTATAAATCGATTCTGCTAAAAGAGACCAATCATAGGTTTTATGAATAGCACTAAAATCAGTTGTCATCCAAAAAAGAGGTTAATGGGCTAGAGGCTTGAGCGGATGTTTTTTTTGTCGGCAATCCTGAAAGAAAAGCTTGTCGACCACTTTGGCAAGCTTGTTTAAATGCTTTTGCCATACCTATAGGATTTTGACTGGCAGCAATGGCTGTATTTACAAGTACTGCATCCGCGCCCATTTCAAATGCCTTAGCAGCATCAGAAGGGCTACCAATACCAGCATCAATGATCACTGGCACATTGCTTTGCCGAATAATAAGCGAAAGAAAATCAGCGGTTTTTAATCCTAAATTAGTGCCAATTGGCGATCCAAGTGGCATCACGGCTTGCGCCCCCACATCTTCAAGGCGTTTACACAATACTGGGTCTGCATGAATATAAGGCAGCACCACAAAGCCTTCTTTGACCAATACCTCAGCAGCCTTAAGGGTTTCAATCGGATCGGGCATAAGATGTTTTTGATCGGGATGTATTTCAAGCTTTATCCAATTGGTTTGAAGCGCTTCACGAGCCATCTTAGCGGCAAACACAGCTTCTTTTGCTGTTTTCACACCTGAGGTATTGGGTAAAAATGAAATATTCATCCCCTTAAAATAAGAGAGAATATGTTGGTCATCTTGATCAATCTCAATGCGTTTTAAAGCCACAGTGGTAAGCTCTGATTCTGATGCTTTTATGGCAGCAGCCATCGTTTCACCATCAGAAAACTTTCCGGTTCCGGTAAATAATCGCGAGGTAAATGTTTTATCTGCTATACAAAGAGAATCTTTCACTGTTCAAAAATACGATGGATCTGTTCAACTACAGCCTTTTTTTGACTAGAATTCACAAATAAACTACTGATCGCTATCCCATAAACCCCCAAAGATCTTAAGTGTTCTAGATCACTCATAACAATCCCCCCAACAGCTAAAACAGGAATATTAAGCTTATTTTGCTTCATATGCTCAAGGTTTCTATTTATTCCTTTTAAGCCCAGTATTTCTGAAAGGTTTTTTTTAGTCGTTGTGAACGCATAAGGGCCCATACCAAAATAATCTGGACGAACTGAACTGTTGTTTATCGCGTCAATTTGAGCTGTACTATTAATGGTTAAGCCAATAATTTGATTAGGGTTTAATAGCTGTTTTACGTCTTTTACGCTGAGATCTTTCCATCCTACATGCACGCCAAATGCATTTGTCTCTAGGGCTATTGGCGCAAAATCATTGATGGTCACTTTAGCACTATAAGCGTCTGCTAGATGAATGATTTTATGCGCAAGCTCTATTAACTGGCGCGTTGTTTTTGATTTATCTCTGATCTGAAGCCATAATCCTCCCGCATCAAAAAAATGTTGAGCCTGCTGAAAAATACTTAATGAGCAATTCGTAGAGGTTATAAATTGTAGTGTGGGCAACAAAATGTATCTTCGTAAGAGTTAATAAATGTCTACAAAAATAATGAATTCAAAACCCAATTACTGGCCTATTATTTTAGCCTTTGTATTTATATTGGGGGCTTTTTTTGGAAGACGCATGTCGGTAAGTAACTTTTCTGATTCCTCTATTTTGAATATGGGTGTTTCTCAAAAGTCTACGGTAAACGACATGATCAATTACATTGAGCAAGAGTACGTGGACACCCTAGACAGGCAAGATTTAGTCGATAAAACCGTGGGGCTTATGCTGCAAGAGCTTGATCCGCATTCGTATTACATTTCATCCAAAGATCTTACATCGGTCAATGAGCCTTTGCACGGAAATTTTGAAGGCATTGGCATTGAATTTAGTATTCAGAAAGATACTATTATGGTGATCTCACCCATTACAGGCGGGCCGTCTGAGCAGGTAGGCTTACAGTCGGGCGATCGCATTGTAGAGGTGAACGACACGGTGATTGTAGGAACAGACCTAACCAATAAGCGCGTGATGCAATTGCTTAGAGGCGCTAAAGGCACCCAGGTAAAACTTGGCGTGCAGCGCAAGAATCAAAAAAAATTATTAGACTTTATCATCACCAGAGACGCCATTCCGATTAACAGTGTAGATGTGTCTTTTATGCTTAATGATTCGGTGGGATATATAAAACTTTCGCGCTTTTCTCGAACAACATACCAAGAGTTTATGGCTCATAGTGCAGAACTTTTACAAGGGGGGATGACCAAGATGGTGCTAGACTTAAGAAATAACGGAGGCGGATATTTAGATCAAGCCATTAAGTTGGCGGATGAATTTTTGGGGGATGGAAAACTAGTGGTGTTCACCAAAGGAAAGGCCCGTCCAAGAAAAACCTATTCTGCGACGTCAAGTGGGGTGTTAGAGCAAACGAAAATTAATATCTTGATCGATGAGGGCACGGCTTCGGCCAGCGAAATTATTTCTGGCGCTGTTCAAGATAATGATCGTGGCATTATCTTAGGCAGAAGATCTTATGGCAAGGGGCTTGTTCAAGAACAGAGCACATGGCCTGACGGATCAGCCATTCGCTTGACGATTGCGCGCTATTTTACCCCTTCAGGACGAAGCATTCAAACACCTTACGAAGAAGGCTCAGAGGCCTACCACCTTTCTCAGTACAATCGTTTAGGGAAAATTGAAACTGAGATTGACAGTTCGCTTTTTCCGGATTCTCTCAAATTTTATACCTCTACAGGGCGTGTTGTGTATGGCGGTGGAGGTATTTACCCGGATGTTTTTGTGCCTTTTGATACCACCAACAGAACCGATTATTTTATTGATTTACTCTACAATGGTGTAATACGACAGTTTAGTTTAGAACATGTAGATGAGCATCGAGATGATTTTTTAGACTTTTACCCAGACGCAGGGCGTTTTCAGAAAGAGTTTGTGGTAGATTATGCGTTATTAAAAAAGTTGTATGCGTTTGCTGAAGAAAAAGAGATTGTGCTTAACAAAAAACAAGCTAATATTTCGACCGCATTAATTTCAGATTATCTAAAAGCAAATATTGGCAGATACCTCTATGGAAGCGAAGGGTTTTACAAAGTATTTAATAAGAAAGACAAACTCATCGAAAAAGCGATACGTCTTTAAGAGACTAAGGCATTAAGCGTCAATTAAATTGATGTCAACCTGAACCAAATCCATAAAACTTTGCATTCTTTTTTGGACATCCTCTGAGGTGATTTCTTCTAATCTTTCTGTACCAAACTTTTCAACGGTAAAGGATGCCATAGCGGATCCTACAATAATAGAACGCTTTAAGTTATCAAAAGAAACATCATTGGTTGCGGCGATATACCCCATAAATCCTCCCGCAAAACTATCTCCTGCGCCTGTCGGATCAAACACCTCTTCTAAAGGCAGTGCTGGCGCAAAAAACACCTTATTCTCTTTGTTAAATAGCAAGGCGCCGTGCTCTCCTTTTTTTATGATTAAATATTTTGGACCCCATCCAAGTATTTTTTTTGCCGCTTTCACAAGTGAGTATTCTTCAGAGAGCTGTCGGGCTTCTTCATCATTAATAGTCAGCACATCAATGCGTGCAATATTTTCTTTAAGTTTATTTAATTTCAGATCCATCCAAAAATTCATAGTATCCATAGCAATCAGCTTTGGCCGAGCCTTCATTTGATCTAAGACTTTTGCCTGAAGGTCCGGATCTAAATTGCCTAACATCAAAAAATCTGGAGAAGTTTGATCTTCTGGAACTTGTGGATTAAAGTCTAAAAGCACATTGAGCTGGGTGTCAATGGTATCTCTAGTATTCATGTCATTGTGGTATTTACCCGACCAGAAAAAAGATTTTTCATTTTCTTTAATCTCTAAGCCTTTTGTAGAGATTCCTCTGTTGTTTAAAGATGAGATTTTTTCTTTTGGAAAATCGCCGCCTACTACCGACACTAGGTGTATGTTTTTAGTATGATAACTTGCAGAAAGCGAGATGTAAGTAGCTGCTCCACCTACAATTTTATCGGTTTTTCCAAATGGGGTTTCAATTGCGTCAAAAGCAACAGTTCCAACAACTAGTAAACTCATAGGTTTGTGTTTTTTTCAAAACTAGATAAAAAGCTGCGCAAACCCTGAAAATTATTTGGATCATACCAAAGAAAAAATTAATTTCGTATCCATAAACTTGTGAGGCCCGTTCGTCTAGGGGTTAGGACGCCAGGTTTTCATCCTGGAAACAGGGGTTCGATTCCCCTACGGGCTGCTAAACAAAACAAATAAACCACTGTAAATCAATTTTTTACAGTGGTTTTGTTTTTTTGTGAGTGACAGATTAGTGACAAAAATGATAGACTTTTACTTAAATAAAAATCTTCTCCAAGAATCTCAAAAGTTAATCCAACATTCAATTGAGCTTTATGTGAGAAGTCCATTTTATGATAATCTTGGAGATTTAATTTCAAGTGTTGAGAAATTAAAAGAATCAAATGCTCAAAGGATTGAAAAAGGTCAAACGGCCCTAGAACGAACACTTTTTTGATATAAAATCCTTAAATATCTTGACCAAATCAACCTTTTTCCCGTTCTTTACGTAGTATAGATTATGACAACCAAGCAATTGAGAGATAAAGCCGCGGAGCTACTTAGCTCTACTACAGACAGTCAAATATTAGAGCAGGTAGTTTCTATTTTGTCTGGCGCTGCTGATTTGCCTGATTGGCACAAGAAGGCTTTAGATAAACGAATGAAGCTTTATGAGCAAGATGAATCCAATGTATTAGATTTTGATAAAGCAATGGATGAGATTGAGGAAAGCCTTTAGTCTTGAGTTACCCTATTGTTCTTCTTCCTGCTGCTAAACAAGATATACGTATTACGGCTCATTGGTATGAAAGCCAAAAAAAAGGCTTGGGAAGCCGTTTTGCTGATGAGGTGCGTAAAGCTACTAAATACATTTCTTCTTATCCAAATGCAAGTATGATTCGTTACAAAACGGTAAGAAGCTATCCAATTCCTGTATTTCCATTTATGATCCATTATGTTGTTGATGAACTTAATAAGAGAGTAGTGGTTTTTGGGGTTTTTCACACAGCTTTAAATCCTGATCAATGGGAAGGGCGACTTTCTGAGAGCTAAGCTCATATTAATTTCTCTCACCACTAGTGAGAGATTTAACAGGGTTTACCGCGGAAGTCAAAAAGTAGTATTGGTCGCACTAATTTCAGATAAGTTTATTTAAATTTTCATTTAAATATCTCCAAAAACCCTTTCCATCTCATCACTAATCTCCTGATTGAGCAAAGAATCTAAATATCGCTGCGTAATAATCAAGCTACTGTGCCTAAGTATCTGTTGGATATACGAAAGCGACATCTTCTCGTTTCTGGCAATTGTAGCAAAAGTATGCCTGGCACTATGAGAGCTCATATGCTTTTCAATGCTACTTTTTCATGAAGCTTCTAAGTCCTTGGTAGATGATGCTGGTTTTTGATTCTATTCTTTGCAAAAAGAATCGGTAGTCTCTTTTTTACATGATTTCCTCTTGACTACTCAGTATAGGTAAAATAAAATTTTGAATATCAGTAATTTCACCTAACCAAATGGACTACTCCATTCTTTTTAATGTGTTTGTGGTTGGCTGTATCAAAAAGATAAATTGACCACAAATAGGTGTCTTGTTTAAGAGGTGTGCCATCAGATGAATTACCATCCCAAAAATCAAGGGGTTGATTGGTTTTAAATATTAATCCTCCCCAACGATCAAAAATTTCAAACTGATAATCTCTAGGTGTATTTCCAAACATTTTTGGCCCATATAATTCATTTACACCATCTTTATTCGGCGAAAAAGTATTGGCAATGTAAAAATAAAAAGCGCCTTTAATTTCAACGGGTTTACAGATTGAATCCTTACATCCTACCGAATTGGAAGCTACTAAACAAACATCATACATTTTATTTTTTTGGTCAGGAAATAAAATACTTGGGTGGATTTGATTTGAGTAGTCAAAATCAGAAAATGACCAGTCAAATATATTGGCATGGGTGGATGTGTTTTTAAAATCTACCCTTGTAAATTCTTCACTATCTTTTAAAGAAGAAAATGAAAAATCAGCAGATGGTTCTGGTGCTATTAAAACCATGCGCTCTTCTATTTGAGTGTTTTTACAATGCTCATTACTAACCGTAAGACTAATATTGTAATGACCGGGCTTTTGATATACATGGCTTTCTTCACAATTTAAAGATGTTGATCCGTCTCCAAAATCCCAAAAACAGCTCTGATTAGATGCATTTGTATTATTTAAAAAAGAGACTAAAGCTGGGGCGCAGCCCTGAGTGAGATCAGAAATAATGTTAATGCTAGGGGCTTGATGTACTAAAACATCTACTGTAGAGCTGGCTGCACAAGCTCCGGTTGTAGTATAAGTAATCGAATGCACACCTGGTCCTGCTATATTTGGATCAAATAATCCAGTCTGTGAGTTTGTAATGCCATTACCAGACCAAATTCCATTGCTTAAATTTACTGAAATGAATTGAGCTGAATCATTTTCACATAACGAGTCAATCGGGCTAATATTAACATTAAACGAAATTTGATTGATCACTATTTGTGCAGATGATGCCGGGCAGACACCAGACGAATCTACTACATAATGGTACAGACCAAGTGTATCTATGGTTGGATCAAACAGATTGGTCGTAGAATTTAAAGCCGGATGCCAATGTCCATCTTGACTAGGCGATCCATTCAAAGAATCAAATAAGTTAAATGAATTTTGGTTATTACATAATGTGATTTCATTATCTAAGCCAGGATTTTGTGGATGTTTAACCTCAATAATTAGGGTGGATGAATCTAGATTACATGCGCTATTTACATTTTGAATATAATGATACGTGTCTGCTAGATCTTCGCTTGGGTCAAATTCTGAAGTGCCGCTGCTTAGACTAGGCGTCCAATATCCTCCCACATCAGGAGTGCCGTTAAGTACATCAAATAAATCGATGGGCATGTCTGTAGCACACAGAGAAATTGAAGCATCATCTCCGGCATTGGCAGAAGAAGAAATGGTGACCGTCACCTCGGCGCTTGCACCTGGGCAACTTGCAGAGCCATCGATCGTGTAGGTGTAGGTATCTTCTAGATCCTCGCTAGGGTCAAATTCTGAAGTGCCACTGCTTAGACTAGGCGTCCAGTATCCTCCCACATCAGGAGTGCCGTTAAGTACATCAAATAAATCGATGGGCATGTCTGTAG
>JAHDCS010000054.1 GCA_020629755.1 Flavobacteriales bacterium
TCTTTTTTTAATGCAGAAGAATGCCCAATATGTGCCGGTAAAATAAAGGCCCCTTCTATCAATGAAAAAAGAAGCGTAGCGATAACTACAAAACCCATTTCAGGAAAAAATTCTCCCATCCGTCCGTCTAAAAAGAAAAAAATAGAGAAGGCAATCACGGTTGTCATCACTGCAGAAGTCACCGCGCCAAACACCTCTACGGTGCCATCAATGGCTGCTTGCAAAGGCGCTTTACCTCGTTCGTAATGCTGATAAATATTCTCAGCAATCACAATGCCATCATCCACCAAAATACCAATGACAATAATCATCCCGAAAAGTGAAATCACATTGATGGTAATTCCATAAAAGCTTGCCAAAATAAACATCCCCCCAAAGGCCACCGGAATACTTAAAGCAACCCAAAAAGAGGTATAAGGATGCAGAAACATCGATAAAAAAACGAGTACTAAAATAAACCCAATCACACCATTTGACACCAATAAATTAATACGCTCTACTACTGTTTTAGATTGATCTAATATCAAATGCGCTTGTACATCTGTATGCGTGTCATTGAAGCGCTCGATGTATGCTTTGGTTAAATCAGCAACTTTAATAATGTCTTCGTTGGTGGTATGACTGACACTTAATGTCACCCCTAATTGCCCATTGAAATTATTCTCATAGGCCTCATCGCGCCACTTATGTACTACCTGTGCAACGTCTTTTATATAGATAGAAGAGCCTTCGGGCGTGGTTTTAAGTTCAATGTTGCCAATATCGGAGAGTTGATCTTTCTTATTTTTTGCTCTTATTTGCATCTCTATTTTATCGGTCTTAATCTGACCTGCCGTAAAATCAAGATTAGTAGTACCAATCACAGCCGCAATTTGATCAATCGTTAGACCATAGGCTTCTAATTTTTGATGATCCACACTAATTTCAATCTCACGTGCCGGAAAGCCTGATAAACTAACTTGAGAAATCCCCTGAAGTAATTTAAGGTCATCTTCGGCCTGTTGTGCGTATGTTTTAAGCTCTTCTAAAGACACATCACCACTGATCGAGAAGCGCACGGCAAGCCCTAGTATTTCTCTTAAAAAAACAGAAGCGGGCTCCATTCCAGTTGGAAAGCCAGAAATCAAGTCAACCGCATTTTTAACATCTTGCAAGACACTTTGCGGATCATAGCCTAAAGCGACCTCAACATTTACAGATCCGGCATTTTCTTTAGAACTTGAGGTGACCCGCTCTATGCCTTGCACCCCTTGTAATTGCTGTTCAATTTTTAGAATAATCCCCTCTTCAATCTCTATGGGTGATGCCCCAGGATAAACCGTCTGAATACGAATAGAACGCGATTCCATCTCAGGAAAAAATGTTTTTCTTAGATTCTGTAATCCGAAAAAACCAAAGATTAAAATGAGTAACAAAAGAACATTCCCTGCAATCGGGTATTTAATAAAATATGCAATTAAACGGCGCATTAAAACCTCACTTTTTCACCTACACGCAACCCAGAAGGATTAAGAATTAAAACACTCTCTTCATTTAGCCCCCTACAGACCGCCTCTTTCTCTGTGCGATGCAAGACCTTAACTTCTTGCAGATTAACAATACTATCACCTGACACTACATACACTTTATTATCTTCAAGTGCTTCAATGGGTATTTTGCACGCATTATGAATAGTGCCTGCACGTAATTTCCCTTTTAAAAACTGACCTTCTTTTAGTTGTTTACCTTGTAATTTAAAATATGCTTTTACCATTTGCGATTGACTGTCAACGGTAGAATTGAGCCGCACAAGTGTTCCAGAAAAACAAGCCGTACTATCTAAAGTACACATTTGAATTTTGGTGCCTTTTATAAGGTACTTAAAGTGTATTTTTGAAAAATTAGCCCATAATTCAAAGTGTGAATCTCCGGCAAATACACCCAAAAATTGCCCCGGCCTAATCTGGGTACCACTGCGCACATTTGCTTGAGCAAGTGTGCCGGCAAATGGAGCATAAATATTAGACTTACGCAGGCGCTCTTCCATAGCTTTTAAGCTATAATAGGTCGATAATATTTTTTTGGTAGATAAGAACACCGTGAATTTGGTTTGGAGGGATGAAGGCAACGCTCCTAAACGTTTTTCTGATGTAACCTTTTGTAAAAAATTTTGCCAGGTTTCTTTTTCTGACGGGTAATCTGTAGCAATATCACCCATTACAGATGCCAGCAAGGCAATAAAATCACTTTTTTTAGCCTGATAGTTTAATTGATCTTCTTGATTCTCTAAGGAAAGGATTAACGCCCCCTTTTTAAAACGATTGCCTTCTTTAAAACGTGCTCCTGTTAAAGTACCAGACACTTCAGCGTACAGATCTATTTTTTGATCAGATTGCACATTTCCCGTAAGATCTATCTGTACGGTTTGATCTTCAATCTTAATTTTTTGAGTCTGTACTTTTTTGCTTTTACTTTTCGGATCATCTTGCTGGGTGGCCTGATCTGAAGGAGTCGTCATTTTTCTAACCACTAAAAGGGTGATTATAATAAAAATAACCGACCAAATAAACGCTCTAAAAGCTGGGGTTAATAGTTTATGATTCATTTTAAGGTGCAAATGTAGCGGTATAGAATGTATTGAAAAATGTATCTCATGGCTTTTTTGTTAAAAGAATAAAACAAGCGGCATAATGTATTCAGTGAAAGTAGTTTAATACTCTATGTGATAAAGGGGAGGGATATGTTATTGCACATACACTTATCTAGATATAGCGCGATTAGAATATGTAGAAAAAAGGCTGGTTAATTGCCATTTCTAATAAACTGTGTAATTTTGGCCAAAACATTTGACTAATGAGTTTTGAAACTGAACAAGAAAAATTTTGGGCTGGAGATTTTGGCAACACTTATATAGAAAGAAATAATGGTCAAAAATTCGTGGATATTAGACGTGAAATTTTTTCTGAAATTCTTTCTGATACAAAGGATGTAAATTCTATTTTAGAATTTGGTTCTAACATAGGACTCAACCTGAGAGCCTTACAGGATATCCCAAATAAAAATTTAACCTTATCCGCAATCGAAATAAACGCAAATGCTATTGAACATTTACATACGCTGAACCTGCAAAAAGTATATGAAGGTTCTATTTTTCAATTTTCTTCTCAAGAACTCGGAGAATATGACCTCACCTTTACCACTGGCGTTCTGATTCATATTAATCCTGAAAAATTACCAGAAGTTTACGAGCGCTTATATAGTTGTTCAAAAAAATATATTCTGGTAAACGAATACTACAACCCTCATCCCGTTGAGATTTCTTACAGAGGACATAATGAACGCATGTATAAAAGAGATTTTGCCGGAGAACTATTACAAAAATACCCAGATTTAGAGTTGGTTAGCTATGGTTTTAATTACCATAAAGATCCAAAACTGCCTATGGACGATTCCACTTGGTTTTTGCTTAAAAAAAGTTAATTTGGCTCTTTTCTATAGCCCTTAATTTTATAAGCCTGTCTTTATTCGTATATCTTTCTGGAGTAGGGATTTGAAGATAATCTAACAACACATCAACCGCTTGTGCAATTGGCACATTGCCTTGCACATGATCTCGGTAATAATGAGCAAATTTCATGCATTTAAAGGCGTCAAAAAACATGTAAAACTGGCGGATAAATTGCGCATCTGTTTTTGCATTTTGATTTATTTTTTCAATCTTTTCTTCAGCTTTAATGAAAAAAAAAAAACGACTAACCTCTTTATTTAATACATTGATTTTAAATTTTTTACCTAATTCATTTACCTTTTTACTTATGCTTTTTAATGCCAAAAAAACAGACGGATCGTACACACAATACGCTTCTTTTTGCTCTTGCAAATCATTAATATGCAACACAGCCTTACCCGTACCAAACGGAACCCTATCAGAAGACCTAGATGACGGAAAAACACAGGTCGACATTAATTCTGACACCTTCCCGTGCTTTATAAATTTTTGAAAAAAATAAAAATCTTCACCCGCTTTGCGTTTATTCATCCCTCCAACCTTAAGATATGCAGATGCTCTAACCGCCATAGCGGATCCTACAGTATGGTAGGCATAAGGCAATTTAGCATAAGCTAAGCCCAATTTATAGTATCTTAAAAAAAGCTCATAAAGCACAATAGAGTGATAGGTTTCTTTAGGATGCCTTTTACCGCTTAAATTATGTTCAAAATAAATTGAAGTAGCATTAGTTAAGTTGTTCTTTTTAAAATGATTATATATTTCATTCAAGTAGTTCTCGTGCACTGTGGTGTCTGCATCTAAACAGACCAGTACCCCTTGAGGGTTAACAGATAAGATTCTTTCGCAGGCAAGATCTAACCCTATTTTTCTTGAAAGACCCACACCATGTTCATTATCAGAATTTTGAGTGAAGTCAATTAAATGAAAATTTAAATTTCTTTTACTAAACGCAAACGATTTAATTTGACATTTAGTACGCTTGTTTTGCGCATGAACATCAGAAGAATCAGAAATATGGTCATTTAAAACCACAAACACCTCAACCGAGCCTTGATTAAAAGCACAACTATCCAAAGAATTAAGGGTGTCTAGTATATTTGGCTCGTTATAACAGGGTATCACGATGCTCAATACCAAATCTCTTCTAGGATCTTGCTTGACAACTAAACTCACGGCGACAACCTAAAGGTTTGCCAATCTGGTCCTTTTAGGCTATATGCCAAACGATCGTGCATTCTTGAGGGTCTACCCTGCCAAAACTCAAAATAATCAACAACGAGCTCATATCCACCCCAATAAGGAGGCCTTTTAACCTTTTGATGTCTGAACTGATCTGAAAGCGTGTTAAATTTTTCTGAAAGTATCGCTCTGCTTTCAAGAACTGTACTTTGATGGCTCGCTAAGGTGCTAAGTTGACTTTTCTTAGGCCTAGAGGCAAAATAAGCATCTGATTTGTCACCTGACACTTTGCGCACTACTCCTTCCGCTCTAACTTGCTTGTTGAGTTGTGGCCAAAAAAAATTCACACATGCATTTTGGTTTTGTTCAATCTCTATTGCTTTTTGACTTTTGTAGTTGGTATAAAAGACAAACCCATGATCGGTGACTTCTCTTAATAACACAACTCTTGATTTAGGTTTTTTATTAAATAATGTACTTAAAACCATTGAATTATAGTCTTTTATGTTTTCGTTTAAAGCTAATGAAAGCCAATTATTAAACAACAAAAAGGGTGAATCTAAAAGATGTTTTTCTAAAAATGCATCGTCTGAAAAATCATGACGAGCAGACCCAATAGAATCATTTAACTTAGACATCCTGCAAAATTACAAAGAAACAAGATATTTTAGGTTTCCGTTGCTTTACTTTAAATTTGAACGTATTTGATCATCAGACATGAAATTTTCAATTGACCTTACCTATAAAACTTCTGATGCCTGGCTAAATTGTGTATTAGATAATTTTGATCTTTTTTTACAAGACCACGCCGACTGTGAACGAAAGGCCAGCGCTATGGCGATGAGTTTTGTGGCTAAATGTCCAGATAAAACTGAAATTATACCTGAACTCATCGATACTGCCCTAGAAGAGCTTGAGCATTTTAAAATGGTATATGCGCTTATGGAAAAAAGAGGGGTGTTGCTGCCAAAAAAAATGCCCAAAGACCCTTATATTGATCAACTGATAAAACTCTGCAGAAACAGCCCGCAAGAACGCCTAATGGACCGCATGCTCTTGGCTTCAATTGTTGAATGTAGAGGTGCGGAAAGATTTAGAATGATTTCAGAAAAAATTGAAGATCAACAACTTAAAAAGTTTTACAAACTGCTCTGGACCTCTGAAGCAAAACATGGCAACATTTTTGTAGTACTTGCATTGAAGTATTGGCCAGAAAAGGTGGTATACGAACGGTTACATTTGCTTAATGCCTCAGAAGGGCAGATTTGTGCTGCTTTACCCATTCGCGCTGCACTTCACTAAATGAATGAGCTCCTAGGCAACCTAAAACCTAATGGGGCGTTAATATGATACAGCTATGAAAGACTTTTTTTCTCTTATCAAATTCGATAGTGCACATGCCAAACAAGGAGATGTGTTGATTTCTCAACCTTTATTATTAGACGAATATTTTCACAGGTCTGTTATTTTATTGGCCGATCAATCAAAAAAAGACGGAAGCGTAGGTTTTATTCTAAACAAGAAAACCAATCTTAACCTTAGTGACATCACCGATGACATCTCTTTTGATGATCAAATAGATATCTATTTTGGTGGACCAGTGCATACCAATCATTTGTTTTATGTGCATACCAGACCAGACCTTTTACCAGATGCCAGAAAAATAAACACTCATCTGTATTGGGGCGGTGATTTTGAAAAACTTAAATATGCGCTTTCTAATCGATCTATTTCTCAAGATCAAATCTGTTTCTTTAGTGGGTATGCAGGCTGGGAAAACAAGCAATTAAAAGACGAAATAGATCAAAAATCATGGATTGTGTCTCAAATAGATGATCAGGCTGTTTTTTCGAAACACAAAGACACTTTATGGACATCCACCCTAAAAACTATGGGATTAAAGTACCAAATTATGGCTGACTTTCCTGAATCGCCTACCTTAAACTGATTTTTTACTTTAATGTAAAGCCTTTCTAAAGAAAGACAAGTGGTTTAAAATTTTAAAACATGTAGTTTTGTGACCTGTATGGCCAAAGCTATTTTAGTTACCACGTTTTTTTCACATAAAGAAGGGCTAATGCAGTCTTATGTATTGCCTTATTTAAAATGCATGCCAATGGCAAAAGAAAAGGGCGCGCGCATTTATCTAATATCCTTAGAAAAGAAAGAGCTTGCTCTGTCAAAACGTGAAAAAGAAACGCTTAAAAGTACTTTGGCTCAACACAATATTTACCCTTTGTTTTTCTCATATAAAAGCAATAAAGTTTTATTTGCTTTCTATTTTATGTATCTCACACTTCGACTTTGGTTTTTGGTGATTCAAAAAAACATAACTCACATTCATTCATGGTGTTTAACCTCTAGCGCTTTCGGAAGTGTTATTGCCCTACTCAGTCAAAAACCATTTGTAATTGACAGCTGTGAACCTCATGCTGACTCTATGCTTAAGGCTGAAAACTGGCACGCCCATTCATTGCGGTACAAAATCATGTTGTTTTTTGAAAGGTTTGCCATTAAAAGAGCCTCTACGCTTATTTATTGCGTGCCTCAAATGAATGCCTATATTGAAAAGCATCTTGGTATTAAGACCCACAAAAAAGAAAAATACGTTAAGCCTGCTTGTGTTGATCTTAGTATTTTTAAGCCTCAAGAAAAAGATCCAGAATTAATTAAACACTTTAATCTTTCTAATAAAACGGTTTTAATCTATTCTGGGAAATTGGGCGGATTGTATTATGAAAAGCCTGTCTTTGAATTGCTTAATGCCTTTAATAAAACATTAGGCCATTCTTTTGTATGCTTAATGCTTACACAATATCCTACAGACAAAAGAAAAAAAATGCTAGAAGAACACAATTTAAATGAAGAAAATATCATTTTTAATCCTGTCGCTTTCAAAGATATGCCAAGGTTTTTATCCTTGGCGGACATTGCTTTAAATCCGACTCAGCCCGTTTTAGGAAGGAGGTATGGCGCGCCGATCAAAAATGCAGAATATTTAGCCATGGGGCTGCCTATTATCATCCCCCCAAACATAGCCAATGATAGCCGGCTTATTCAAACACATAACATTGGCGTACTATGGGATATCACTAAAGAAGATGCGCATCAACTCTGTGTAAATAATGCTTTAGAGTTACTCGGCTCAATAGAGCTTAAAACCAAAGAAAAAATTAGAGCAATAGCCAAAAAAGAAAAAAATTTTTCAATTGCTCAGGACATCTATAAGAAAATATATGCTTAAACGAAGACTATCTTACGCCCTAAGAATGCTCAAGGGGTTCAGCCAAAAAAAAACGTGTCCATTTTGTCACAACACGTCTTTTGAGCGCATCGATCAAAAATATAAAATTACTAGTCTTTTAAAGTGTAGTGAATGTCATTTAAATCATAGGCATCCTAAAGAAACGCAAGAATGGCTTGATGATTTTTATCAGAAAACCTATCAGATTGACACTCAAATGATGACCGATTTGCCTTCAGATAGATAAATTCAAACACATAAGCGCGAAAATTTTAAATCGCTTAGAGCTTACGATACATACATTGAAGCATTATTTGGACCTAAAAAAACACTGAAAATTATTGACTACGGCAGTAGCTGGGGATATAATGTCTACAAACTAAAGCAATCTGGCTATTCTGCTGTAGGCTTTGAACTATCAAAACCTAGAGCTGCCTTTGGCGAAGAAAAACTAGATGTAAGGATTTATTCAAATACCTCTGACTTACCCAAAGAGAACGACCTTATTTTATCTTCTCACGTGATAGAACACCTTAGCGATATTGGCGAATTCATTGCCTTGTCTAAATCATTATTAAAGCCCTCTGGTATTTTTATGGCCTTTTGCCCCAATGGCAATATAGAGTACAGAAAAAGAGAGCCACACATATGGCATGGGAGTTGGGGGGATATTCATATCAATTTACTAGACCGTGATTTTGCCAGCTTTGCATTTAAAGATCATCCTTACTTAATTTTATCAGATGATTGGGCCTTTCAAATGAATCAGTTATCTGGATGGGATCAAAAGAGCCAAGTGTTAGGAAATAAACACGATGGCAAAGAACTTTTAATCATAGCTAAACCTAATCAAAAAATATAGGCTAGAACTAAATACTATTTGGCTGCTAAAACAAAAAAAGTTTTCGAAAGAATTTTTGCACCATTGAGAAAATTTGAGGCGGATAGCTTAAGAGGCTTTTAAGTAAAAAGTAAACTCCTTTTGGTTTACTACGACCGTCTTTCCACCAACTACCCGCAAGTATAAGATATAGATTAGAAAAACACTGCTTTATAAATGTTTTAGAATAGCTATGCTCAATTGTTTTCAGATGTTTTTTGAATACCCCTATGTGATCTTTTTGCATCACCCTAATGTTTTTACTCATACTTTGAGAAACGTCTCTATAATCGATCAAAAAATCATCAACTAATCCGCCATTTAACTGACGGGTTAACTGCAATACAAAATCTTGATCTGCAGCAGTAGAAAATTGCGGATCAAACAAAATACTGTGCCGATTTAAATCTGATGCTTTAACCACAAGGTTGCTCCCCGGTCCTCCGACAACTGATCTATCCCATAATAAAACATGCCGGTGCATATTTTGATCTGTACCAACAGGAGCCTCTCTTAAAAAAGCGCCACGCTCATTGATAATTCTCATATTTGAAAAGGCAAAATCTATGTGCTTTTTGGCCTCTAAGAGAGCTACTTTTTTTTCAATATTATCTTCTCGCCAAACATCATCGGCATCTAAAAAAGCAACGTACATGCCCTTGGCATGCGCAATCCCAGTATTACGAGCCACAGACACCCCTTGATTGTTTTGATGAATGTGCTGTATTTTATCCTTAAACTTTTGTTTGACCTTTGCGACTCCATGATCTGTTGATCCATCATCAACTAAAATAATTTCTATGGTCTGATAGGTTTGACTCAGTACGCTTTCTAAGGTTGAAAAAATATACTGCTGAGCATTGTAATAGGGTATCACAACTGAGACTAATGGGGATTTTTGTTCCATTCTAACCACAAGTATACTAAGAATTCCTATAAATTTGCTTCAAATATATGAACACGCCAACATACATTGACTTAATCACACTTAAGCAGAGACTCCCTGAGCTTCGTGCTGATTTTAATGCCTCTTCAAAACCCTTCAGGTATGTCGTGTTTGATGATTTCTTTACTCCAGAAATTGCGGAGAAAGTATACCAGGCTTACCCAAAAATTAAAGATGGCAAATGGGATGGCACTACCTATATTGATCAAAAAAACAAATTTCAAAAAACCCAATTTAGCCCTGATAGTTTGTTTAGTTCTCTTTTCTCGGAGTTAAATGCTCAAACTTTTCTTTCTTGGCTGGATGAGCTTAGTGACTTTGAATCGCCTTTAATAGCTGATAAAGAGTTATTTGGAGGCGGCCTGCATCAATCAATCAAAGGAGCCTTTTTAAATGTACATGTCGATTACAACATCCACCCAAAAACAAAATACCACAGAAGACTCAATGTACTTTTGTATATGAATAAACACTGGAAAGACCATTACCAAGGGCATCTAGAACTCTGGGACATGCAAAATGAAGAAAAAAGATGTCTAGAAAAAATAGCGCCTTCGTTTAATCGCTGTGTGATTTTTGAAACCAACGAGATCTCTTTCCATGGCCACCCAAAACCTTTAAACACGCCAAAAGAGATTAGCCGAAAATCTTTGGCCACTTATTACTACACAAAAACAAGACCGCAACAAGAAATCGCAGAAGAACACAACACTATTTACGTAAATACAGAAGGAGCCAAAGGGGTATTCAAAAAATTAACCTCAGGCATAAAAGCAGCCCTAGAGCGCATTCAAACAGGCGGCTAATGTTTGCATTTTAAACGCTCTTTGTAAGGCTTTATGACGGCCTTGTACTCTTTAAAATCTTTAATAGAATCTGCATCCGAGTAAGTACTAAGATCTAAAGCAAGAGGGTTTATTTGCTTGCCTTCTTTCCAAAAGCGATAACACACATGAGGGCCCGTGGCCAACCCTGTACTACCCACATATCCAATAACATCTCCTTGCCTCACTACACTCCCCTTTCTTATTCCCTTTGCAAACTTTTGCAAGTGCAAGTACTGGGTCATGTAGGGATCTTTATGTTTTATTTTAATGTAATTGCCATTGTATCTTTTTCTTGAGGCTTCTATCACTGTGCCATTCGCTACTGCCACAATGGGGGTGCCATAGGGGGCTGCGTAATCAGTACCTAAATGTGCTTTGTAACGCTTCTGAACTGGATGGAATCTTCTCTTAGAAAAACGTGAACTAATTCGGGTATACTTAACGGGCGCTTTTAAAAACCCTTTTTTGACACTTTTACCCTCTAAATCAAAATACCCTTTTAAAGAGTCTTTTTGATAATAAAACGCATGGTGCACTTTTCCTTTGTGTGTAAATTCAGCTGCTTGTATATTATCTAGGCCTACCGACTGGCCATCTACATAATTTTCAGAATAAACAACCGCAAAAGAATCGCCTTTATGAATTTTATAAAAATCTACAGCCCAGGCGAATATAGAAGCCATCTCCTCACTAAGGGCCTCAGGAGCATGTTGATTATGCAAACACTCATAGAGACTTGAATGTATACGCCCGTATGCTACCCTGATCTTTTGGTGTTTTTGCTTTATAAATACGTAGGCCTTTTGATTTTTATGCCACAAATCACACACCAAAAAATCAGTAGCACTAATCTGATAAATAAAATGAGTCAACTCACCCGCATTGTTTTTGACCAAAAAATAAGTGTGTCCTAACCTAAGTTTACTCAAATCAAACACATCATTATTAATCTCACTAATTAAGCGAACAATGGTATCATATGACACCATTTGGTTTTGTAATAACACTGAAAATGTTTCATTTTTTTTTACTGTATGCTTTGTCACTTTTGAGTGTGAAACATCTATATCTAAAAATAAAAACCCAGCCGAAAACCGCTCTTTATATTTGGCTTGTTCAGACAAGCAACTTATCAAGGTTATACATAACAATAAACAGGAACTCCACCTGGAAATCATCCACCCCAATTTTCTAGTTCTTCTTTGCTATATAAATCGGGATAAAACAAGCGTTTTTGAAATCTTGGCGGAAGGTATTTTTTCCAATTTGTGCCTCCTGTACCTTGTGCGCCTTTCTTTTGGGTTAAATATTTTGCTGCTGATTTTAAATGCATCATTGGCCATTGAAAATTCACTTTTTGATCGTACTGTTTTAAAAGCGATTTAAGCTCTTCATCTACCTTGCTCTCTTTATCAAGGGTTTGAAATTTTTGCCATAAATTATTTGAGGTACATTGCTTAGAAAAAGCTAACAACTCAGCTCCATATTTTTTTTCAAACTGCTCTAAGGTGTATGTTTTTTTACCGGTCTTATCGTCTTTAGCGCCTTTTTTCCAATACAACAAGTCAAAGACCTCCTCTTGTGGGATATAAGGGTATAGTTTTTCTCTTTCTGTATGACTTACCAATTGTACTAAATCTGTAGAGGCTATTTCAATACAACGGTATTGGTAAGATTGAAAGCCACTTGCTGGCAAAAGCGCCATTCTAAATTTTGTGAACTGACTCTGCTCCATGCCGTCTATCATCACTGAA
The DNA here is from genome assembly GCA_020629755.1 of Flavobacteriales bacterium. Classification (GTDB taxonomy): domain Bacteria; phylum Bacteroidota; class Bacteroidia; order Flavobacteriales_G; family JALEGO01; genus JAHDHZ01. The sequence continues at coordinate 12,321 of JAHDCS010000054.1, forward strand.
AACGAATCAATCAAACAATCAAAATACGTAATCAAACGCTTTAAGCGCACTTTAAAAAAGTCTGGATCTAACTCTTCAAAGCTCCCTTTTACTTCACCATCAGCACTTATATCTACCCCATTACATCTTATTTGATTGAGTTCATGTAAACACAGTTTAAAATAAAGCTCTGTAATTTGATGATAGGTAATAAAGATCTGTTCGTCCGGAAAATCTGTTTTAGGACGTTGTAATGACAAAAGCGTTTCTAACTGAATGTAATCCCAATAGCCTACATAATTCGAAAGTAGCAATCCTTCAAGATAAGAAGACGTACTTTGACCGGTAAGTTTATATTTAGTTTGGAGGGATTTTATTTTATCATCAAAATCATCCACCCGTAACCCTACTTTATAACTTTTTGATTTTATAGCCAAGCGTTACAATCACGCACCCCTTTTCAATCTCACCACTTGTTGGCGGAATAGAGTAGTCGATATACATGCGGCGCATGGGTTTAGAAGGTTCAAAAACATAAACCCCTTCAGATACTTCTTTGACATCTTTAGAGTTAAATAATTGTGTTCTGCTTTTTGAAGAGTACTTCTTGTCATATATCTCAATATCAATATCTTGTGGAAGAGAGGTCGTGTTAAAAATAACTTTATATTTTTCACCAATATACAAAGGTACTTCAAGCTCTTTAAACTGCTTTTTATTCATAAAGGTGATATAGGTAGATTTCGAAGCATCGTAATGAAATTCTGGTTTGAACATCTCCCGAGATTGTTTTCGAATATCAACAGAATTACATACCGATCCGGATTGTTGCTGTTTTTCGCTAAAAGCATAAGCCATCATCAAAAGCAAAGTGCCAAACGAAAGAAAAAAACTGTATTTGATAAGTCTCATGTGTTAAGAATTAATGAATTTATTTCGAAGTGCTGCAATGGTAGTAGCAATGACCTCAACTTCTTGATCAGTCACCACAATTTCTTCAAGCGGAATCTCTTCAATCGGTCTGTCTTTCACAAAGGCAAAATTATCTACTTTTGTTTTGAGTTCAGAAAGTGCATTAATAGACTCTGTAACCAACGTATTATCTTTTTGAGGATGTTTGTTAAGGGCACTCAAAATAACATCTAAAATTAACGCTTGTTCTATAATGTTCGCCGACGAACCAGAATTTTTAGATGCATCAGACGATTGAGTTGCCATATACATGGCTTCTACCCATCCCCCCGTAAAATAGATCGACGACATATGATCCATCTCGTTATTTTGAAGATGCTCATCTAGACGTTCTTGTAAATTAGAAATAATATAGAGTAAAGAATCTTGATTGTTTATATTTTTTTCAAATGAGGCAAATAAATCTTCGGCTGAAAAAACAGATGAAAGACCCAACTTGTCACTTAAGGTTTGGACATTATTTAAATATAAAATTGACTTCTGCGTTTGATTGTTCAGCACACAGTATGCTAAGTCTGCACTATAAACGCCAAAATTAAACGATTGACTCATTTGCGATTCGTACTGCGATACATTTTCTGGCTTGTTGGCCAAGCCTTCTGTGTAATCTAATCCTGAACGCTTGAATATTGTAGCAATCTGAAGCAAAGACGGGAAAACAACGTCCATGTCATCTTCTTCAAACATTACCTCTTCTTCAACGAGTTCTTCACTCTGAGTCTCAGAAGCATTTTCAGTAGTATTTGTACACCCGTAGAAAAAAAGAAGAGAAAGAGACAGTACTCCAACAGGTTTAATAAGTCTTCGAACAATCATGTGTTTTGTGATTTAAAATCTAAAATAGATAAAAATTCTTTTCTAAAATGCATCACACAGCGAAAAAGATTAACACTACAGAGTTAATTACGTTTGAATGACTCCAAGATTAAACGGATTTTGAGCTGGTGATAGATCAGCTGCCTGGATGCCTAACGCAATAATTTTTCTTGTTTCTAGTGGATTAACAATAGCATCTACCCATAAACGAGAAGCTGCATAATAAGGCGATATTTGAGCATCATACTTAGATTTGATACGCTCAAAAATTTCTTTTTCTGCTTCTTTTGATAATTTTTCTTTCTTGGCTTTTTTAGACGCCACCTCAATTTGAGTCAGTACTTTAGCGGCTTGCGCCCCGCCCATCACGGCTAGCTCAGCAGTAGGCCAGCTTACAATAAGTCTAGGGTCATAGGCTTTTCCGCACATGGCATAATTACCTGCTCCATAAGAATTGCCCATGATAATGGTAAACTTTGGCACCACCGAATTAGACACGGCATTCACCATTTTGGCACCGTCTTTAATAATACCACCGTGCTCTGAACGTGATCCGACCATAAAGCCCGAGACGTCTTGCAAAAACACCAAAGGAATATTTTTTTGATTGCAATTCATTACAAAACGGGCAGCTTTATCTGCCGAATCCGAATAAATCACACCACCAAACTGCATTTCACCCTTTTTGGTCTTCACCATTTTCCGCTGATTGGCCACAATCCCCACACTCCATCCTTCAATTCTGGCATAAGCACACACTATGGTTTTGCCATAGCTTTCTTTATATTCTGTGAATTTTGAATCGTCAACCAATCGCTTTATAATCTCTCTTACATCGTATTGCTTTGATCGGTCTACGGGTAATAAACCTAATATTTCACTGGGGTCTTCTTTAGGGGGATGCGACTCAATTCTGTCAAAACCCGCACTGGCGCCTCTGCCTATGTTCCCTACAAGGTCTTTTATTTTATCTAAACAATCGTGATCGTTTTCGCATTTATAATCTGTGACGCCTGATATTTCACAATGGGTGGTGGCACCGCCTAAAGTTTCATTATCAACATCTTCACCAATAGCCGCCTTAACTAAATAAGAGCCTGCCAAAAAGATAGATCCGGTTTTATCGACAATAAGGGCCTCATCGCTCATAATAGGCAGATACGCACCTCCGGCTACACAACTCCCCATAATCGCAGATATCTGCGGGATGCCCATGCTGCTCATTACCGCATTATTTCTAAATATTCTACCAAAATGTTCTTTGTCTGGAAAAATTTCATCTTGCATAGGCAAAAACACTCCTGCGCTATCTACCAAATAAATAACAGGCAAACGATTCTCTATGGCTATCTCTTGGGCCCTTAGATTTTTCTTGCCGGTCATTGGAAACCATGCACCCGCTTTCACCGTTGCATCATTTGCCACTACCATACAAAGTTTTTTTGACACATAGCCCAACACGACTACAACCCCAGCAGAAGGGCATCCTCCATATTCTTCATACATACCATCTGCCGCCAAAGCACCTATTTCAAAATTTGGCGCATCTGCATCTAATAAATAAGAAATACGTTCGCGGGCAGTAAGTTTGCCTTTTTTGCGGTGTTTTTCAATTTTCGCCTTTCCTCCACCTAAAGAAACCTCATCGAGTTTTCTCTCTAGCTTTGAGATCAGAAGCTTCATCTGATCTTCGTTTTTGTTAAATGCTATATCATTCATCTTTGTAGTTGTACCCTACAAAGCTAACAGAGTTCTTTTCAAAACCTCAAATTTTTGATCCTATTAAACCGTTTTTTTTTAATAAAATACTTTAGAAACTGTTTAAGTTTTAGTCGTAAAAATAGTTATAGCAAAGACTTTTTCTGTTAGTCGATAAATTTTAGAATGATAATAGCAGCGCTACTTGAATGAAAAAATTTGATGAATAACAAAAAAGGATTCATAAGGATTTTTTCAGAATAAAATTTAAACAGTTTCTTAATCTGCCTTCAAACCCAAATAAGGCTTCCAAGGTACACAAGTATTTACAATCAGAGTTACCCCGTTTTTTTAAGTTATTTTCTTCTATTCTTATTTTTTGTCCTTTTCCTTGAAGAAAA
>JAHDCS010000004.1:0-2177 GCA_020629755.1 Flavobacteriales bacterium
GCCTTGGTAGTGGTTTAATTTAGCACTTGCGCCAAAGTTAAGCTTTAAGCCTTTGTCATTTAACGGAATGCCATATGAAAGCGATAGATTAGGGGTCGTGTAGGCAATAGGGCCAATGCGGTCATGGGTTAGAGAAAAACCTAATCCTAAACGCTTGTACAAAGGCGTATGCGCATAGATGTTAGCCGTAGTGGGCGATCCATCTAAACCTACCCATTGCTTTCTGAATATCGCCGTGACATTCAAAGCATCATGCGTCCCTGCGTAAGCGGGGTTCACAGATAAGTTGTTATACATGTAATGGGTGAATTGGATGTTCTGTTGGGCCTTAATACCCGAGGTAAAACATCCCCCCAAAAGAAAAACAAAACCAATATGTTTAAGTGTTCTAAAATTCATCATGTTTTATTTATAGAGGTAAATATATCCAGAAAGTTTATCGCTGCCATCGCCTAGGTCAAGAACGTAGAAATAAGTGCCCGAAGGCAATAATACGCCCGCCTCGCCAATCACATTTACGTTAGGTATGCCGCCCCAGTCATTGTTATAAGGACCGCCTTCAAAAACCTTGTTGCCCCAACGGTTGAATACAAGTAGCGTATTGCCTGGGTAGTTTTCAATACCAGGGATCACAACATAATCATTATCGCCATCGCCGTTAGGAGAGAACACCTCTGGAATATACACAGGGGGTTTCTCGCATTCTCCTTGTGGGTTCACTGGCGTTGACTGATCACAATTCGGATCAGAGGTTGAGCCATTCGGGTCATTCGTTGTATTTGGATCATCATTACCGGTGATTTCTTCACAATCTGTGTACTGATCACCATCAGTGTCTACAGATAAATTACCTGGGTAATCACAAGGGTTTAATGGATCAGTTGGTTGGATTGTATCATTGATCTCAGGACCGTTATTAACCCCATCATTGTCACAATCTAAGCTATCCCACGCCGTAGAAGGAGGCAGTGTTTGATTGGCAAAAATAAAGTCGCAAGGATCAGAAGGATCTGTACCATCACCATCTTCAGTGCCATTTGGCACCCCATCGCCATCACAATCTGAGTTAGCATCTGCTAAATCACAGTTTGTACAAACTCCAGTTGGATTCACAGGAGTAGACTGATCACAATTCGGATCAGAGGTTACTCCATTCGGATCATTCGGAGTATCAGGGTCGTCATTACCAGTAATCTCTTCACAATCTGTATATCCATCATTATCAGAATCTACAGATAAATTACCTGGGTAATCACAAGGGTTGGTTGGATCTGTAGGATCATTTACTTCAGGTCCGTTATCAACACCATCATTATCACAATCTAAATCATTCCAAGCCGCAGATGGAGGTAGGGTTTGATTTGCAAAAACAAAATCACATGGATCTAATGGATTGGTTCCATCTGTATCTTCTGTACCATTAGGGACCCCATCACCATCACAGTCTAAAGCAGGATCAGAAAGATCGCAATCAATGACATTAACAATAATAGTTGCCGTGTCACATTCGCCAGCTAAGTCACAAACAATTTTTTGAATAGTGTCTACTCCAGTCCAATCTGTGTTTGGAATGTACTCTATACAGTTATTTGCATCTAATGTTGCCGAGCCATTTAAAGGCATTCCATATATAGAACACGTTAATGAATCTTCGCCAGTTAACAAATCAGAGTCTGAAATAGTTAAACAAATTGTTGTGTCCTCATTTATAGGTGTAACAATATATTCATCTTCTACTTCAGGTGGATTGTTAACTGGATTAATTGTAATATATACCGTTGCTGTATCGCAAAGCAAAGAAGTGTTACAAATAATATAATTAAAGGTATCAACCCCATTAAATACAGGATCTGGCGTATAGGTAGCCACACCTGTTAATGGATCTACATAAACACTACCATTGTTTGGACCACCAAAGGTATAGGTTACATTTATAGAATCTCCTTGAGGATCAGAATCATTGTTTAATAAATCAATATTTACTGGAGTATTCTCATCTGTAGATTCATTGTCGTTAACTGCTACTGGAGGGAGTGGATCATTACTTACTGTGATTACTACCTCTGCGGTATCACAAAGACTAGGCAGTGGGAAACCAAGATCACAAACCACATATTCAAAAGTATCGGTTCCACTAAATCCAGGATCTGGCGTATAGGTAATATCACCAGTTACAG
>JAHDCS010000004.1:2277-70796 GCA_020629755.1 Flavobacteriales bacterium
CGTAGTTGGAGTGGTATTCACCACAAGAGTAGTGCCATCCGGATCAGAATCACCAGCGTCTGTTAGATCACCAGAAACTGGCGTGTCTTCAGGTGTGGTTTCTTCTTCGTTGTCTACCACTGGAGGTGTGTTACCATCAGGTGTTATTGTAATTACCACCTGAGCGGTATCACAAAGACTAGGCAGTGGGAAACCAAGATCACAAACCACGTATTCAAAGGTATCGGTTCCACTAAATCCAGGATCTGGCGTATAGGTAATATCACCAGTTACAGGATCTGTAGTTACAGAACCATTGTTTGGTCCTGATCCAGCAAGAGGGGTTACAGAAGAAGGATCAATGCCTCCGTTAGGATCGTCATCATCATCGTTATCGTTAGCGGTTACATCAACCGTTACCGGCGTGTCTTCATCGGTAGTTTCACTATCGTCTGTAGCCACAGGCGGATCATTTACTGGCGTCACCTCAATAAAGATGGTGTCGTCTACACAGATTGCAGGCAGCGGCGTACCTTGATCACAGATTTCTACAATCACGGTATCGTTACCTGTAAAGTCTGGATCTGGCGTATAGGTATAAGTTCCATCAGGGTTAATGACAATAGTTCCGCTATCTGGTGGCGTAGTTGGAGTGGTATTCACCACAAGAGTAGTGCCATCCGGATCAGAATCACCACTATCTGTTAGATCACCAGATACTGGCGTGTCTTCAGGTGTGGTTTCTTCTTCGTTGTCTACCACTGGAGGATCATTTTCAGGTGTTATTGTGATTACTACCTCTGCGGTATCACAAAGACTAGGCAGCGGGAAACCAAGATCACAAACCACATATTCAAAGGTATCTGTTCCGCTAAATCCAGGATCTGGCGTATAAGTAATCTCCCCTGTGACAGGATCAGTCGTCACAGAACCATTGTTTGGTCCTGATCCAGCAAGAGGCGTTACAGAAGTAGGATCAATGCCTCCGTTAGGATCGTCATTATCATCGTTATCGTTAGCGGTTACATCAACGGTTACTGGCGTGTCTTCATCGGTAGTTTCACTATCGTCTGTAGCCACAGGCGGATCATTTACTGGCGTCACCTCAATAAAGATGGTGTCGTCTACACAGATTGCAGGCAGCGGCGTACCTTGATCACAGATTTCTACAATCACGGTATCGTTACCTGTAAAGTCTGGATCTGGCGTATAGGTATAAGTTCCATCAGGGTTAATGACAATAGTTCCGCTATCTGGTGGCGTAGTTGGAGTGGTATTCACCACAAGAGTAGTGCCATCCGGATCAGAATCACCACTATCTGTTAGATCACCAGATACTGGCGTGTCTTCAGGTGTGGTTTCTTCTTCGTTGTCTACCACTGGAGGGGTATTTATAGGGCTTACATTAATAATAATAATACCTGTATCGCAATTCCCCACTAAATCACACACTACCTTATAAATTGTATCTATCCCATTCCAATTTGTATTGGGCTTATAATTAATACAATTACTAGTATCTAAAGTTGCAGTTCCGTTACTTGGCCCATTTAAAATGGAACAACTTAAAGAATCAGAAGTGCTTAAATCAACATCATTTATGCTTAAACAGATATTAATAGAATCATTTTCGTTAATAGTAATCACAGAATCATTAATGCTTGGAGGGTTACAATATGCAATATTAGAGTCAGTATAGATACTATCAGGTAATGTATATCCATCTACAACATTTGTAGCTATAACTAGACCTTGACTATCATATAAATAAGGTGCAACACCTAATATTCCGTCACCATCAGGATCTGAAAAACCAGCTTCTACAACATCGTTACAACCATCATTATCTGAATCTGGATCAAGATGATCTAGTAGTCCGTCATTATCCGTGTCACAGCTTAAATCACCTTTAATTGGCCTAAATCCAACGGAGCCTCCTGTTGCATCCGGAGTCATAGCATTAAATCTTGTAATCAAAAGACTATCAATAGGTTGGTTAAATTCAACTAATACATCTTCGAATGATCTATTAGTATTTAGAGTAGATTCCAATTGCACTTCACCACTAGGTAAATTTGTAATATTGTGATTTGTAAAAACGCTTGTAACTACAGGTGATACAATAGTACTTCCATTAAATCCAATTATTCTTACGCCTTCAAATAAATCACAATCAGAAATTATAAAGTTTACATGGTTAACTGAACCGGATAGAAATTCAAATTCAAAAAATATCTCATCATTTGGATTTGGAATAGCATCGTTTCTTACCCATAATGAGCCTGTTCCAGTACCTTGAGATAAATTAACATTTGCGGTTTGGGATGCAGTAATATTATAATTAAAGGTCTGATCGTTTAATAAATTAGTAAATTGGAAATTTCTCAAATTTACTCCACCCCAAGGGCTTAGACTTGCTGTAATAGGAGGAATTGCCCCTAAACCATAATTTAATATAGTATCATTTACCAAGCATTCATCGATGTCATAAATCCCGTCATTATCATCATCTAAGTCGTCATTGTCAGGGATTCCATCATCATCAGTATCAGCAAGCACTGTAATAATTACCTGACCAGTATCACATAATCCAGCGGTATCACAAACTACTTTATATAAAGTATCATTTCCATAAAAATCAGTGTCTGGAACATAAGTGACACATCCGTTTGCATCTACACTAGCTGAGCCATTACTTGGGCCAGAGGATATAGAACAAATTAATGAATCTCCAGGGATAGGCATATCAGGATCAGAAAGTGTTAAACAAATTGTTATACTATCATTTTTATTTACAATAACAGAATTATCTTCTACTTCTGGAGCATCATTACAATTGCTACTTACAATAAGATCAATATTTGCAAAATTACTACACCCACTACTTGTATTTGTAACAGTCACAGTATATGTAAAGGTACCTGATCCTGTAACAGCAGCAGTTGGAGCACTACTATAAATATTATTTAAAGAGCCGTTATTAGGTGCCCATTGATAATTATAAGATCCAGCAGGTGTAACCGTTGGATTTAAAACAGCAGAATTTTCACCTTGACAAGCATACACTGGAGCTGAAGAAATAATAGGAGCTGGCGAGCTATTCACACTTACTAAAATATTTTGTTCTGCCGCACAACCATTAGCCCCAATAGCAAGAAGTGTATATGAGGTTGTGGTGGTTGGGCAAACAATCGGGTTTGAAACGGTTGCGTCAGACAAATCAGTTGCTGGTGTCCAGTAATATTGAGTGCCAAACTCTGGGTCTATCCCTATAGAATCACACCCTGATTCACAAACAGTAGAACTACCAAGACTAGGTATCGTATAATCATTTACAATAACCTTCACTTGATCTGTACTAAGACATCCGCCATCGTCTTTTGTAAGGGTATAAATATATGTACCCGCTAATAATGGCGTAAAGGTAGGATTAGGATCCGTTGAACTACTTAAATCTGTAGCTGGGCTCCAAGAGTAAGTAATACCGCCACCCGTTGGGTTAGAAGGATCACCAATATCCACCCCACCATCACTTAAACAAATTACAGCATTTGAGCCTGCTTCTGGCGCAGACACATTAGGTACTAAATTAACATCCGCTGATTCTTCACAAACACCGTCTGAAATAGTTAAAGTAAGCGTAGTATTTGTGCTTGGCAGAGGTGTGTTAACATTTGTTGAAGCAGTGTTAGGAGAAGCCACTAATGCAGCGGGTGACCATGAGTAACTTGCAAATCCTGTAGGAGCATCCCCCCCAACAGTTAATGAGGCATCAGAAGGGCAGTAGGAGATATCTGCCATAGAGAAAGTATTATCTACAACAGTTACAAAAACATTATCGGTAGAGGCAGATCCGCATCCCCCCACAAAGGTTGCAGAAACAGTATAGGTTGTATTTGCTGTTGGATTAGCGATAGGTTGTGCACAATCTGTACAACTTAAACCAGTAGCCGGCGACCATTCATATTCTAAACCAGGAACGGCCGGCGAGCCAATTTGAACTCCATTATCTAAGCACATGGTGGTGTCTGGCGCATCTTCTATAGTAGGGCTAAGAGTGGCGGATATTTCTAAAGTGTCAGTGGCAGAACATTCTGTGATTGTATCTGTAACGGTTAAATAAAAGGTTAAATTAGTGGCTACAAACACTTCAGGTTCAGCAAAGCTAGAATCTGTTCCGTTTTGCCAAGGTGCTGCACCAGGCGTCCAAGCATAGACTTGGTCTGTTACAGCTGGTGCGCCTAGCATAACAGTAGCATTTTCACATACAGAGCGATCTATACCTGCATCAATCACAACATCTTTAGCGCCAACTCTTGCGGTGTCTACTCTAAAGCATTCTGTTAAAATATCAGTTATAGTGACAGGGAAAAGAGCATCATCACCAAGAATATAAAATGGGTTTGAAGAAGAATTTGATGATAAGTTATTACCCGCCCATTCATATGCATATCCAGCAACAGGGGTGTGACCTAAATATAAAGTGTCTCCTGTACATGAAGTATCTTGAAGGGCTCCATCCCATGCAGGCAATTGCATTTCAGGTGCATTTACAGTGATTGTTTCAGAACAAATATGTGTTGGATCAATCAAGCTTTGTCTGGTTACGGTGTAGGTACGTGTAACCCCATCGGTTAAATACACGGTTTTTGTATTGTATGAACTTAATCCCACATTAGGCGACCAAGAAAAAGAATATAAATTTGAATCACCACTACCCCACATTTTAACATAGCCCAAATTTGCATTTGGACAACCTGCTTCAGCATCAACATCAATTTCAACAATGCAGCCCCCACAAGAATTTACCCTAACAGTATCAAAACAGCTTACTCCATCAATAGAAACTTCTAGTTGGTAATCAGTGGCAGATGTAGCGGCTGTAACCATTGGATAAGGGACTGTATCAGGCCCTACTAAACTCCCTGATCCATTAAGTTGAGTCCATTTAAAGGACTCATTAATTTTTGGATCATCTGTAGGTTCATTAATTGGGTCTCCAAGTATAATTGGACCACATTTATCCACATCTCCTTCAGCTCTTATTAACGTTACTCTTGCGGTATCTACAAAATAACATTTTTCTTTTTTAGCAGTAAGTAAATAATTAACTGAATTATAAACAGCTGGATAAATAACATTACCAGCATCATAGGTTACTTGAGAAACATCTATAGCACTTAAATAATTTCCGGGTGCCCAGGTATAGGTATAACCCGCATCAGCAGGCTCTCCAATGGTTGTAGTTGATCCAAAACAAACCACCTGATCAGGGCCAGCAAAATTAGGGGTTGGAGGTGGAGAAATAGGCTTAATTAAAATACTATCTCTGGTTGTGCATGTACTACCTCCAGTGACTGGGATAGTTAAATCTATATAATATTCAGTATCAACAGAAGGATTAGCGTCTGGCTGAGCGCAGTTTGTACAACTTAAATCTGTTACTGGTGTCCATGCATATATTACGCCAGGCAATCCAGAAACGGGTAATCCGCCAATTCTTACAATGTCACCATCACAGGTATTTAAAGTAGAATCACCTGCTTCAGCTTTATAGGTATTAACGACTGTTTGTCCAACATTCTGACAACCATTAGCATCAGTGACGGTTAATGTAAAGATGGTATTTAAAGATACGGTGACAGTAGGATTAGATAACGGATCAGCCCCCATGTCCCACACATAAGAATAAGGAGGTGTACCACCTGATGCTGAAGAAGGCGATCCCCCAATAGTTACCGGGAAACCAGGACAGGTATTAAAAGCTTCACCTGCATCTACTTCAGGGGCCTGATTAGCATTTACAATCATAGAAGAGATAGAGCTTGTACTAATAATACTATCACCACAACAGATCCCTGTTTTAGAGACGCGTCTAAAGTAACGGTCTATTTGGGTGGGTTCTGGGCTATAGTTTTGAAGTACAGCCCCAGGAATATCTTGCCAAGGGCCAGCGGCAGCATTTGCTATTTGCCATTGGTATAAAGCAGATATAGGGTTTTGATCTGAAGGTGAACCACCTACATACAAAGGTGGAATATCAGAAGCAGGGATTTCTATTTTTTCACCTAAAATTTCTTCAGTAAGCCCATTTTCACACACACTTTGTGAAGCAGGAGTTAAATTATCAGAAGTGGCGGTGATTTCTGGGCAAAATGTGTAACTCATTATTGAGCCAGCTAATTTATTTGTTAAGGGTGTATTTGTTGTAGTAGGAGCAGTATTCCTATTTATGTACCCACAAATAATTATTTGATTTTGATTTTTTGTAAAATTATAGGCATCATCATTAAGCGTTCCACCATAGACAGAACTAAATTCTAAATTCCCTGTTTTTGAAAATTTACTTAATGTTTGTACTTGCCCTTGTACAATACTTGAATTTGTTGTTACAAAATCAAGGGACTTAGTTCTGCCCAACAGAAAGACTTCTTCATTTTCAATAATTATATCATGTGGATACTCATCATTTGACCCTCCAAAATAAGTAGAAAATATAGTGTTGTTATTATGATCAATTTTAGTTAAAAATATATCGTCTTTATTTGCATTAATTATACCATTGTTTATAGAAGTATTATTTGTTACAGGAAAATCAACAGATTTTGTTTTTCCTGTAATGTAAATATAATTATTTTCTACTCTCATTTTTGTAGGCTCTTCAGAAGAAGTTCCGCCTAAATACTTTCCAGATAATTGATTAAAATCAAGATCTGTTGTAAAGTAATACACATCTAAAGCAAGACTATTATTGTATATTGATCCATCTGTCGAAAGAAGATCACTTGATTGTGTGTGAGAAACAAAATGAAATTTATTATCATGGTAAGCAACATCTATTAATTTATCTTCAGATGACCCCGCAATTATTGTTGATTTGACTAGATTGTAATTTTCATCAATTTTAGAAAAATAAAACCCAAGTTTATTATTTAAAATAGAGCTACCATCAGTAGTTATAAAATCATTTGATAGCGTTTCTCCAAAAATATAAAAGTCATTATCAATAACTTGAATTCGAGGAATTCCCTCTATGTTTGACCCACCTAAGTACGATGCATGTAGTGTGTTAAAGGTGTTTAAATCTTTAATTAGATAAAAGACATCTTGAGTTCCTTGTAAAGAAGATCCATTGGTAACAGGTAGATTATTTGAATTTGTGATAAAAGCGATATACAGTTTATTATTTTTTATAACCATAGAAGGAAAATGATCTTGATCATTGCCGCCAATATATGTAGAGTATAAAACATTAAGATTAGTATCTAGCTTAGTTAAACTCATATCTGATTTTGAGTTGCCACCATACACACTTCCATCAGTTACTGGAAAATCATTTGAATAAGTAATACCAATAAAATAGATCTCATTATTATGAATTATAAAAGGGGTTCTAAAGGCGGCGTCATCTAACGACCCACCTATATAAGAATTTCTAATCAGATCACCATCTTTATTAAATACAGCTAAGCTATTATCATAACCTCCTTCAACAACAGAGCCGTTTGTAGATGGTAAATCTGTTGCCTTACTTTGTCCTAAAGTGTATAATAAACCATTGACTTCATAAGCTTTATAAATAAACGAATGATCATTTCCAGCTGTAGCTGTAGCCATATCAATAACTGCTTGAGAAAAAGAAGGTTTACAAAATACTATTGTTAAGAGTAAGGATAAAACGTAATAAGGTCTCATAAAAAAATTTGGTATCATTATTAGCTCCGAAAAGTATAATAAAGAATTTAAATAAGAGATATAGAATGTGTGTTTTTTTGTGAAATTATTCTTGGAAGATGTAAAGCATAAAAACATTCACAAGATCTTAACATAAGCCTATTTAGAATTATATATTTGCAAACATGAAGTATACAAACATAGCACGCGCTCTTTTTAGTAAAAACAGAAAAAAGTTTTTTGAGCATATGCAAGAAAATAGCATAGCGGTATTTAATTCTAATGATATTTTTGTGACTTCGGCTGATTCTACCCTCCCCTTTAAACAACATTCTGATATTTTTTATCTTTCTGGCATAGACCAAGAAGAAAGTATATTGGTGATGCACAAAACAACATCCACCCAAAAAAGCTATTTATTTTTAAAAGAAACCTCTGAGTTAATCCGTATTTGGGAAGGTGAAAAATACACCAAACAAACAGCCTTTGAAACCTCTGGTATACAAGAGGTGCAATGGCTAGATGCTTTTGAAAAAACATTAAATAATTTGATTATAAAATCAAATCAGATTTATATAAATAAAAACATCCATTCTAGAGCAAACACAGAAACACAAACAAGAGAAGACCGCTTTATAGATTGGTGTGAACAAACATATCCCTCCAAAACCTATAAAGAAAGCGCGCCTATTTTACACCATATCCGGTCTGTTAAAGAGCCAGAAGAAATAGAATTATTGCAACAAGCATGTAAGATTACAGAAAAAGGATTTCGTAGAATTTTATCCTTTATTAAACCTGGAGTTTGGGAGTATGAAATAGAAGCTGAACTGATCCATGAGTTTATAAAAAATAAATCTAATGGGTTTTCGTATACCCCAATTATTGCGAGTGGTGAAAATGCTTGTGTGCTCCATTATATTTATAACAATAAACCTTGTAAAGATGGCGATGTAATTTTAATGGATTTTGGCGCCAATTACGCCAACTATTGCTCTGATTTAACACGTTGTGTTCCGGTAAGCGGTAGGTTTTCTAAAAGACAGAAACAAGTTTATAATGCCGTGTTACAGGTTAAAAAAGAGGCTACAAAATTATTAAGACCCGGCACGATGCTTTCAGAGTATCACAAACAGGTGGGACTAATTATGCAAAGCCAATTGATAGATCTTGGATTAATAGACAAGGCAGATGTTCAAAACCAAGACCCTAAACACCCAGCATATAAGAAGTATTTCATGCACGGCACCTCACATTTTTTGGGCTTAGACACGCATGATGTAGGGCACTGGGATAAGCCTATTAAAGCCAACATGTGTTTTACTGTTGAGCCAGGCATTTACATTAAAGAAGAAGGGCTTGGCATTCGTTTAGAAGACGATGTTTTAGTTCAGCCTTCTGGAGACCCCAAAAACTTAATGGAAAATATTCCGATAGAAACAGAAGAAATAGAAGAATTAATGAACGCTTAATTTTTGATTAATCTTCTGCTTTGCAAAAGATAATATGCGTTTGATTTCTTTTAGGCGGATGTCTTTTGAGGGATCAATGAGGAGTCGTCGAATCAATTTTCGATTACTTTCTTTTTTTAAAAGAGGATGATTTAAATCCAAGCAATTAAAAAAGGCAATGTAAGGCCATTGTGTTTTTTTATCTACCCAGAGATAACAACACATTTTATGTTTATAATCAAAAAAAGGAGATCCCCACTTTAGCTTTGATTCAAGACCTAAAGATTTGTTAGAAAGCAATACGATGAGCGCTTCAAAACAAGATCTCTGAGGCTCTTTAAATTTTTCAATCCACCCAAAAAACCGCTGATCGATCAATAGTTATAAAATAGAGAGCTTAACTGACTTAGAGCTGTTATCTTTTAAAAGAATATCTACAAAATAAATGCCGCTTGGGATATTTTTTATTGAAAAAAGAGTAGGATTAGTATTTAGGTTAAATGACCTAATTAATTTACCAGATAAATCTTTTATAGTAACGCGGGTTATTTTTTCTTGAGATTCTATACTAAAAAAGTCACCTGAATTTGGATTTGGATAAACTTTCACACCTTTGAATTCATCTACTAAGTAAGTGCTGGTATTAACAACAGGCTGATTAACAGAATAGCTGATTTGATTATTTTCAACCATGCCTTCTTTAGGGTCTAACACATTAGGTGGTGTACCTATTTTAATTACTTTAGTTTCTGTTGATCCAAAGCTTCCGCCAGAAGCCAGGCTTGTTCCGTTAAGGGTTAGATTATATGATCCTTGGCCCTCAGCACAACAAATCCCATCTCCATAAGTATCGTTTATTGTAAACAAATAACAGGTATTGTCATTGGTTAAGGCAAATGTTTCATTGTAAGCTTGACCGTCTTGTCCGTCCTGATAAGGCCCTCCTGAAATAACAGTAGAATTGCTATTTAAATTATCTAAACTCCAGGTAGTTTCAGACCCCCATGCGTCTATAACTAAATTGAAAGCGCCACTTCCTTGCCCTAGGGCAATAGATTGGTTTTGATAGATCACTTCTGAGACTGCATTGTTTGTTGAGGTATTTAAAACATTATTGATCTCTGAAATTTTAAGTTCAATGTTATTTATAGGCATGTTAATTGGCACATTAGGCACATAAAAAGAAGCAGGCCCTGTCGGGATAGGATTGGCTTGGGCATCTAGCAAATAAGAACCCACATTGCTTCCGTTTAAAATAAAATCAACTTTAGCGGTAAATATATCGATAGAGCTATTATTAAATATATCTACTAATGGTGAAAAAGCATCATCACAGCTTTTACCAGCTTCTGAGTTAGTCATTGAAATAATATCAGCACTTGTGGTTGCTATATCAGATGAAAAAGAAATTTCAGCATAAGCCCCAGAATGTAATTCTTGATTGCTTCCGGCTATATAAGCCACAACTTCAATGTCTTTGAGTAAAAGATCAATGTCTCCAATTTTTTCAGGAAGCGCATAAGTAAATTGAGTTTGCAACAATGATCCTTGAATTAATGTGCTAACAGCCTGGCCAATATTACCCGTAAAACTATGCCTCAAGGCATGCTGATGGTTGTAATTTCCGTTTGGCAATAATTGAGAAGGGTTAGACCCAGATCCCACCTGCACAGCTTCTATATTGTTTTGAAGAAGCATAACGTTTAATCTGTCCCCACTTGCGTCATATGAGTTATCTGTGTAATATGCTTCAACATCAATAACTAATTCTCCAGTAGAAATATTGATGTTTGCTTTTGCGGCAATATTAACGACAGAGGTTTCTGTAAGAATATCTTCAGCAATACCATACCAATCTCCTCTTCCTGTAGCCATTGCGCCGTCATTATCATGATCACGTCTGTTTACTGCCCCGGCAGGATAACCACTTGGATCTAAAAAATTATTTATAGATGTACCCACTGATGTTCTAAAATCAACGTCTCCCGGATCAGGACTTGCGTATGAACCCGCGTGTATATTCACTAGAATTACTCTGCCGGGAAAATCATTTTTTAAAACATTTGCCCTAGCATGGCCATCCGGACAAAACGTACAGTAAATGCCAGTTAGTTCTTCTAAGACGACATTTTTAAAACAGGGTTCAGTACTTACAAAATCTTGAGCAGAAACAGTTAAGAAAAAAACAGAGAAAGCAATAGATAAATAAATATTTTTAAACAACATAAAATCGAATTTAAACACAAATTTAACGATAAAAGATTTAAACTAATTATCTGATTTTTTTTACAGCAGAACAACCTGTATAATAATTTATAGAAGCCAAAAGAGTTCTGTTGGTTAGATAAACTGTTTTTTTGGCATTATATTTGATACGTTTTTAATAAACTTTAAAACGATTAACTATGAAAATGTATGCTCTTATACTGGGATTAATGATAAGTTTATCTGGTTTCTCTCAAAGATTTGCCTATGTAGACTCTGAATATATTTTGAGTCAAATACCTGCTTATGCAGATGCGCAAAAAGCACTTGACGATTTATCTGTACGTTGGCAAGAACAAATCGAAGGCAAGTATGCTGAAATAGACAAACTTTATAAGGCCTATCAGGCCGAGCAAGTTCTATTAACCGAAGAAATGAAATCTAAAAGAGAAGAAGAGATTATTCAAAAAGAACGCGCTGTAAAAGATTTTCAAAAAGAAAAATTTGGAGTAGATGGTGAGCTTTTTAAAAAAAGAAAACAACTCGTAGAGCCTATTCAAGAGCAGATAGCCGAAGCTTTAGAGGCCCTTGCAAAAGCAGAAGGATTGAGTATGGTTTTTGACAAGTCATCTAGCGGAAATATTCTTTTCTCAGATCCTAAGTATGACAAAAGCGATCAAATTATAAGAAGGTTGGGTTATAATAAATAAATCGTCTAGATTTGTCACACTAATATTTATTACATTACTGTTATGAAAAAGTATTCACTTCTATTTGTTGGTTTGTTTTTGTTAAGCAGCCTTGTTGGTTTTGGACAAAATAAAATAGGGTACATTAACTCTACGGATTTACTTCAATTAATGCCGGAGAGAAAAACAGCTGAAGAAGCTTTAGAAAAGGAAGCTCTAGCGCTGCAAAAGCAACTTCAAACTATGTCTACTGAGTATCAATCGAAACTTACAGATTTCCAATCAAATCAGGCGACTATGTCAGATTTAATGAAAGAAACAAAAGTGAAAGAGTTGACGGATTTAGAAACTAGAATAAAAGCGTTTCAAGAGTCTGCGCAGGGAGAGCTTCAGAAAAAAGAAGCGGAGCTTTTAGAGCCTATTCTAAAAAAAGCTAGAGCAGCCGTAAAAACAGCAGCAACAAAATCAAAATACACGCATGTATTTGATACGGCTTCGGGTATACTGATTCATGCTCCTGATGGAGATGACATGTTGCCATTGGTTAAAAAAGAATTAGGCCTTTAAGTCTAAAAGGCGTTATTTAAAAATGCGAGAAGCACCAATCTGATTATTCAGGTTGGTGTTTTTTTTTAAATGATTGTGTATATTCAGGCAACATTTAATGAGTGATCACATTAAAATTGGAATTTTTGATTCGGGCATCGGAGGATTAACCGTAGCTAAAGAAATAAAAAAAACCTTAGGCAATCCACCCATGATTTATTATGGAGATACCGCGCATTTGCCTTATGGAGATAAATCAAAAGAATCCATTGTCTTTTATTGTCAAAAAATAACAGAATTTCTAATTAATAAAGGCTGTACACACATTGTAGTTGCTTGTAATACAGCTTCTGCATACGGTTTTTCATCCCTCCAAAAAAAAATAAAAACCTCTATACATCTTTTTAATGTTATTGATCCGGTGGTTGATTATGTTGCGGCGTGTGATAACCTCAATAAAATAGGAGTTATTGCGACTAAAGGCACAACCATCTCAAGAGTGTATCCAAGACGCATAAAAAAGAAAAACAAAAGCCTTGTAGTTCGGTCTGTTGCTGCTCCGCTTTTAGCGCCTATGATTGAAGAAGGTTTTTATAATAATAATATTAGCCAAACCATTATCAATAGCTATTTGAGCAAAAAAGAGTTGCAAAATATAGAGGGGTTAATCTTGGGGTGTACACATTATCCTTTAATTGAATCTGAAGTCAAAAAATACTATGAAAATAAAGTGCGGATTTTTAATTCAGCTAAAATCGTAGCCAAAAGTTTAAGTGTTAAGATTAAAAGCAGTCAAAAAACTAAACAAAGTAAAAGTCTTTTTTACGTTTCTGATTATACTGAAAGCTTTCAGAAATCTGCCAAAAAATTTTTTGGGGAAGAAATTGACTTAATAAAGAATAATATTTGGTAAAAGTTTAAAAAAAATGGGTTTTGTGTTTTTTCTAAAAAAACTTCTCTATATTTAGCCCGGTTGGCTTCATTACAGACGCATAAAGAAACACATAATCTATGAAGAAAACGTTATTATTTTGCTTTCTTATTTGTGTATTTGACTTTTGTTTTAGTCAAGAGGTTTTGCAAATAGATCCTAGGCTTAAAGTTCAATATATTGAAGAGATCTGTCATGATGCTTCAAAAGGAAAGCACCAAAAAGAGCTCTTGTTTCAGTTTAAAAACATCAGTAACTCTATTCTTGAATTTGAATATAGTTTTAGAATAGACTACGGCACCTATTGCGTAGGTTGCGCATCTCAAGAGCATATCAAGGTGCACACAAAAACACTTTCACCTAATCAAGTGATTAATGGCGAATGCTTTGATAAAAACAGCGGATTGTCTGCTGTTGTTCAAGTATTAGCACCAGGAGCAAAATCTGAATTAAAGAGTATAGCCCTGGATAATGTTAAAATTGTAGAGAAATGAAGGCGATTTTAACACTTTTTTTCTTTGCTATTGGGGGGATGTTTTCTTATACTCAATGTACCCTTGAAGCCCTTGGATCTCTTGAAGAGATTTATTGTGGCCAACAGGTAAGTTTATCGGCTTATGGCACGTCTTCAGCTCCGCTATTAGACAATGATTTTAATACACCAGCAAATCAACCAGGCCAAGGCTGGGCGTCAACTACGGCCGCCATGTTTTCTAATCCTTGTTCGCCAGGCCCAGACGGCACACCTCACCTTTGGATGGGTGATTTTTCTTCTCAACCTCGTGTGTTAGAGACGCAAGTATTTGACTTAAGTCCTGGGGGGAGTATTTGTTTTGACTTAATTTTTGCTACTCAGGCAAATGCATCGCCGTGTGAAGGGCCAGATGAGCCAGATGAAGGGGTTTATTTGCAGTATTCAACAGATGGCGGAGCGACTTGGCAAAACATTCATTACTTTGATCCTAATGGCGGATACGACCAGACCTTAACCTCTTGGAATAATTACTGTTTTAATCTGCCTCAGGGCGCACTATTTCCGAATGTGAGCATTCGTTGGTTTCAAGACGCATCTACCTCTGATTTATATGACCACTGGGGCATAGACAATGTACTTATTACACTAAATGATATAGATTATTATTATGAGTGGCAGCATGATTTATCTTCAGATGCTGAAAACCCAACACCTGTATCGCCTTTACAAAACACTTCTTATGAGGTGATTTATACCAATGGAGTAGACGACACTTGTAGTGCCACGGTAGATGTTGTGGTAAACGCGCCATTGTTAAATGTAAATGCGGGTAACGACACCACTATTTGTCCGGGTACGTGTCTTGAACTTCCGGGTGAGGCGGCTTTGGTATCAATTCCTGGGGGACAACAAGAAAGGTGTGAGATTGGTGATCAAACTATCGATGCTGGTGGGTTTTCTGGGTTCACACTTGATTACCCTATTTATATTGGAGGGATGAATGCCTCAAATATCTCTTCTGGGATGATACAAAGCATTTGTATAGATTTAGAATTTAATGATGCATGGGCAAATCCAAATGATGGTTTAGAAAATATACAGTTACAATTAATTTGCCCCAATGGCACAGCTATTAATCTTGTGAACCAAGGAGGTGTATCGGGTCATCAAATGCAATCTACTTGTTTTGGTCCAATGGGCTCAAACATTTCTGGTGCTTCAGCGCCATATACAGATACCTATAAACCAAATGAGCCATTAAACTTACTTAATGGATGTGATGTGGCAGGCACTTGGACTATTCGAGTTATTAACCAAGGGTTATGGTCTAATGCGGGTGTTTTTCAGGGGGTTTGTATCACAATTAATGATTTAGATCAAGAATTTCCAGCGATGTTTTCTTGGTCGCCAAACACAAATATGGTTAACGCCAACACCTTAAACCCAACGGTTTGTCCATCCACCCAAACAACGTATACGATTAATGCAGAAGATTCAAACTCTTGCGCTTCTGCATCAGATCAAATCACTATAAATGTAGCAAATAGCCCTGCGTGTTGTCCGTTTACTTTTTCACCTCAAATTACCTCATCAGGCAATTGTTCTACAGGTGCCACGTCTGATATCGATATTCAATTGTCTAATGGGGGTAATTTTTCATTTGTATGGTCTGATGGCGCTACTACTGAAGACAGAACAAACCTAGCCAACGGTCAGTATGGCGTAACTGTGACAGATCTTACGAATAATTGTTCTAAAGACACTCTTTTTATTTTAAGTGCTCAAAATTCAGGTTCAACCCTTCAAATTGATAGCATAACAGCAAACAACGAAACTTGTTTTGGTCTTGACAATGGTTCTGCTATTGCCTTTGCTACTACTTCTGCTCCACCAATTACGTACAACTGGGGTTTAGCTTCTTCACAAACTACTCAAGGTGTAGCTAACATTGCTCCTGGTAGTTACATGGTCACATTAACAGATAATAATGGCTGTGAGGATTCAAGCGCTTTCCAAATATTAAGCGGGCAACAACTCAGTAGTTCATTTGTAGTGAATGACGTGACATGTGGCGGCCAAAATGGCTTTATAGGCTTGACCGTAAATGGCGGAAGTGGAGTATACGATTTTTTATGGAGTGACGGTAGTACAACAGAAGATATTTCTCAAATTCAAGGAGGATTGTATTCTGTTTCTATTACAGACCAACAAACAAATTGTACTATTGATACCTCGACATTCGTGTCTAGTATTGACTATGCAAGTATTGATAGTATTGTAGTGGTTGATGAATCTTGTAGTGGCACTAATGATGGCGCTGCAACAGTGTTTGTGTCTGGAGGGATACAACCTTATACTTATTCATTTAGCACCAGCCCAATTGGCACTCAAACAAATACATTAACCAATTTACCTTCTGGCAATTACGGAGTTACCCTTACTGATGGGATGGGGTGTACTATTCCTGATTCATTTTATATTCAGCCAGGTGTTGTTATTGATATCATTACTCAAAACATTGACGGAACAACTTGTGATCAAAGTAATGGTCTAATTAATTTATTTGTGAATGGAGGATCACAAAACTTTGATTATCAATGGTCAAATGGAGAAACTCAATTAGACTTGGCTAATATTGATTCGGGCTTATACGTTTTAACCTTGACTGATTTGAATTTTAATTGTGTTATCCAATCGCAATATCAAGTTCCTTATCAAGTACCTCCAAGCATTTCTTTAGATATCGAAAACGAATCTTGTCCTTCGCAATTTGATGGATGGGCAATTGCAAATGTTAATGGGGGCACAATGCCATTTAACTACATTTGGTCATCTGGCATAAATAGCAATATAGATACTGCATTTAGCTTATCTCAAGGCAGTTATTCAGTCAGTGTTATAGACAACAATAATTGTTTGGTTACCCAGAACTTTACCATTACAGCACCGCTTTACTGTTGTGATTTAGAGCCTAATTTTGTTTTTTCTGACACGCTTTGTTCATATTCAAATAATGGATTTATTCAGACACAAACCACTGGAGGGTCTTTAAATTATGCTTATAATTGGTCTACAGGTGCTCAAAGTGGGTCTATATCTAATTTAAATGCAGGTACGTATTATTTGACGTTGACAGATCAACTCAATCCAACATGTGTTTTAGATACTTTTGTTGAGCTTGTACAAGCACTAGATTTCACAAGCAATATAGAGGTGACGCATGAATCGTGTTTGAATGGTCAAAACGGAGCTGTAAATATTGATGTTTTAGGTGGTGATAGTCCGTTTTCTGTGGTATGGGATAATACGCTTACAAGCACAAATGGCTTTGAGGCAGAGATGATTTTACCCGGATCATATGACGTCACTATTGAAGATAGACACGGATGTCAAGAGATAAAAACATTTTTTATTAATCCCGGATCAGGGTGTTGTCCAGTTCAATTCTCAGCAACCATATCTGGTATAGATTGCTTCAATAAAGGGAGTATTAACGCAATGGTATTAGGGGCAAATGGATCTGGATTTACATACTCAATTAACAGTGGTGACTTTTCTACAAACAATACATTTACGAATCTAGAAGTTGGCCACTATACTATATCTGCTGAAGATAACAATGGCTGTAGAGGAGATACCATTTTATATATCCCAGTTTTGGACACAACATTTAATGTTGATTTTGACTTTTTTCCTGAGAACCCCACCACTAGTAATACGCTTATAGAATTTGAGAACACCAGTAGTGACGCCTTTGAATATACTTGGAATTTTGCGGATTTAGAAAGCTCTACAGAGATGCATCCTACTTATTTTTTCCCAGATTCTTTACCTGGCACATATCCAGTTTGTTTATGGGCTAAAAAAGGATTTTGTGAAGATTCTCTTTGTAAAGATGTGGTAATTGCAGGCGAAGAAATGTTTTTTATTCCAAATGCTTTTACTCCGAACGACGACGATGAAAATGATTTATTCTTTCCTGTATTAAGAGATGATATTAACCGTGCATTTACCTTTAAAGTATTTGATAGATGGGGTGGCTTATTATATGAAACAGACCAAGGCATCCCCTGGAATGGTAGAGAATTTAACACAGGCGAGATGACTGCACAAGGGGTATATATGTGGGTGATAAGATTTGATAAAAAATTTGCAGGCAAAAGAAAGTATACTGGTATAGTGTTCTTGCTTCCGGGAGATTGATTCTGGGCTGAATCTAAAAAACTATTTTTACCTTTGTTTTAACACTTCACGCGTTAATTTTTTCCATTGGCAGATATATTAAGAATTAAAGACCTTTATAAGTCCTACTCCGATCATCAGGCCTTAAAAGGGGTGTCTTTATCTGTAGTTTCTGGTCAAATTTTCGGATTACTCGGTCCTAATGGCGCAGGAAAATCAACCTTAATTAGAATCATCAATAACATTATTGCTTTCGATAAAGGCGATGTATGTATTGATAGCAGACCTTTAGATCAATTTTCATCTCGTGAAATAGGGTATTTGCCAGAAGAGCGAGGGCTCTATAAAAAAATGAGAGTGACTGAACAACTCATTTATTTAGCTAGGCTTAAAGGAATGAGTCGGTTCGATGCTAAAAAAGCAATCAAAGATTGGTTTTCTAGATTAGATATAGCCAATTGGGATAAAAAAAACCTAGAAGATCTCTCCAAAGGGATGCAGCAAAAAATTCAATTTATTTCAACAGTACTTCATCATCCTAAATTATTAATCTTAGATGAACCTTTTTCGGGTTTTGACCCATTAAACGCACAATTGATTAAAGATGAAATCATGCGTTTAAAAAAAGAAGGCACAAGCATATTGCTATCCACCCATAACATGGCTTCAGTCGAAGAACTTTGCGATAAAATAAGCTTAATTCACCACGGAGAAATAGTTTTGGATGGACGCGTAGAGACCGTTAAAAAGAAATTTGGAGCAAATAAATTTGAGGTTGTTTTTTCAGGCACCTCACAGTCATTTTCTAATGCACTATGGATTGGCGCTAAAGTGATTTCTTTTAAAGAAAAAGACGATACAATAACGGCTGTTGTAACGCTTACCGGCCGTATGGAAATTAAAGAGATTATTGCCTCTTTAATAGGTAAGGTAGAGATATTATCTTTCAGAGAATTATTACCCAGTATGCAAGACATCTTTTTAAGAGTTGTTGCGCCTAAAGAAGAGCTTATTGCAAATGAGTAAAATTCCGATCATACTAAAAAGAGAGTTTTTATCAAGAGTAAGAAAACGCTCTTTTTTAATTGTAACACTACTTGTACCTGTGTTAATTTCAATAGTTCTGGCGATAAGCATATGGCTTTCATTACAAGAAAATCAAAAGCAACATATTTTAATTGTAGATGACAATTACCCAGTATTTCAACAGATCAAAAATGAAAAAGGTTTATCGTATTATTACCAAGATATCTCTTTAGAAAAAGCTGAAAAACTCATGTTTTTAGATGGCTCAATTTACACAGGTATTCTGTATTTACCAGAGAATATTATGGCGTCTAATGCTTCTAAATTGTATGTAAAAAAGCAGCCAGGGGCTATTACTCAGAGGCGTATAGAAAAACAGATTGAAAACATCATTGAAAACCAAAAGCTGCTCTATAACAAAATACCCAAAGAAATATACAATAAGATTAATACAGAATTTCACTTAACGCCTTTTAAAATCAATGAAAATGGAGAAGAATCAAAAATAAATAGCGATCAGGCATTTGTAGGATTTGGCTTTGCTATTTTAATCTGGTTTATGATTATGATGTACGGCACAATGGTGATGCGCTCTGTTATGGAAGAAAAAGTCAACCGCATAGTTGAGGTGATTATCTCTTCTGTAAAGCCTTTTGAGCTAATGATGGGTAAAATTATTGGCGTGGCTTTTGTAGGGCTTTTACAAGTGCTTATGTGGGGCATTTTATCGAGCATTTTATTTGTAGCGATACAATTCTTTTTTATTGGTTCTTTAGACTTAACGAGCTTGCAAGACATTCAAACAACCAAAGAAGTTGGTCGGGTAAATCACACAGACATTCAAGTGCTTTTGCAAGATCCAAACTTTATTTTAAACAGAATTAATTTTGCCGTTATGATTCCATTGTTTTTGTTTTATTTTTTGGGGGGATATTTATTGTATGCTGCTCTTTTTGCAGCTGTTGGCGCCCTTATTGATAGCGAATCTGAAACACAACAATTTGTAACGCCCTTAACACTTCCTTTATTAATTGCTTATGTTATGGCGCCTGGTGTAATTAATAATCCAGAGAGTATTTCGGCTGTTTTCACTTCTATTTTTCCATTCACCTCTCCAGTAACTATGATGATAAGGATGAGTATCGGTGTTGGCGACTCAGGAGGATTACCCATATGGCAAGTATTGTTGTCTATGGCGCTTCTTATACTTACTTTTCTATGCATTATATGGTTAGCGTCAAAAATATACAGAGCAGGCATTTTACATACCGGAAAACGCCCGAGTTTTAAGAAAATTTTCAGTTGGTTGAAAAACGCATAAGTTAGACATATGTTTTATAGTTTTACCCGGGTACTTGCGCGATTTATTTTAAGACTTTTTTTTAGAAACGTCCATCTTTCAGGCTTAGAAAACATCCCTAAAAACACCCCGGTTATTATTTCTTCAAATCATCCAAATGCCTATGTTGAAGCAGTGCTTATTGGTTGTTTATTGCCCTTTAGGCTCTCTATCTTAGTCAGAGCAGACGTGTTTAAAAACCCTGTGATAAGAAAGATTTTAGAAACATTTCACCTTATACCAGTCTATCGGCTCAGAGACGGTAAAAACCAAATGCATAAAAACACTGAAAGTTTTTCTAAAGCCATCCAGCGGCTAGAAAAAAAACATGCCATATTGATTTTTAGCGAAGGCACTTCTCAAATGGGTAAACATCTTCTGCCTTTTAAAAAAGGCACAGTGCGCATAGGGTTTCAGGCGTATGAAATCTTAAAAAAAGAGGTTGCAATTTTACCTGTTTCAGTGAATTATTCTTTTTTTATGCACCAACAAAAGTCGGTTTGTGTACACGTCAATAAACCGCTTATGGTGTCAAGTTATTATAGCCAACAAGAGGTTCAGAAATACAATAACATCCAAAAAATGACAAAGGCATTACAGGCAAAAATGGCTGAAAACATTGTAACAGTACCTATCAATACATTAGAGTCCTTTCAAAAAAAATTAGAAGACTACTATACAAACACAAAGGTGTCTTTTTGGAAAACAAAAACAGAACAATTTTTAACTATTCAAAAACAAATTGCGCTATTAAAAACACCATCAACATCCCCCCGCCAGAATTCTTCTTTTTTATTTACCTCTCTTTTAGAGTTGCCTTTCGTTTTATTAGGATTAGCAATTCATTATGCGACCTTATTTCCTTTAGAACTACTTACTAAAGCATTCGGTCTAGATCGAGAATTTTATTTATCCATATGGATTAGCTTAAGCCTTATATTTACTTTGTTTTTTTTAATGATACTATTTATAGTGTTTCCTGTAAAGCCAGCATTTCTTTTGCTTTTTACACTCTGTTTTTCTTTACTGAGTCTTTATCGGGCGTTTAAACACAAAAGCTTATCCCCCCTGAAAAATAAAATCTAAGGCTTTGTGATAAGTATCAATTGTGTTTTGAATTTGGGCTTTAGTATGAGCCGCAGAGACAAATCCAACCTCATACCCTGAGGGGGCAAGATACACCCCGTTATTTAACATGAACCGATGCAATTCAGAAAAATAATTTGCACTTTCTTTTTTAATATCTGAAGCTTTTTTAACCGTGTTACTCACATGAAATGTTGTCCAAAAAATAGAACCAATGTGATACATATAAAAGGGGTAGTTTTTTTGATGTACATAGTGCATAACACCCTCTACCAGGTACTGGGTTTTCTCTTCTAAATTTTTGTAAAAATCTGGCTGCAAACAAGTTGATAACTGAGCTAAACCAGCAGTCATTGCAATGGGGTTTCCAGATAATGTACCCGCTTGATATACAGCGCCCAATGGAGAAATATGATTCATTATATCGGCACTTGAAGCATAAGCCCCAACCGGGAACCCTCCGCCAATCACCTTACCGAATGTGATGATATCAGGCTTAATGGTATAATGCTCAGCAGCACCTTGAAATCCAATTCTAAATCCAGAGATGACCTCGTCAAAAATCAGCAAAACATGGTGTTGATCACAAAGTGAGCGCAAGGTTTCTAAAAACACTTTATCTTGTAAAAGCAAGCCGTTATTAGCGGGTATAGGTTCTATAATCACACAAGCAATTTGATCCTTATTTTCTGTGAATGCCCGCTCAAGTTTTTCTATATCGTTCAAAGGAATACTGAGGGTGTTTTTCACGAAATCTAACGGAATACCAGCAGAAGAAGCTTCAGAAAAGGTAGCCAATCCTGATCCGCCCTGAACCATCAAGGCGTCAACATGTCCGTGATAGCAGCCGTTAAATTTTATGATTTTATCTTTCTTTGTAACACCTCTAGCCAAACGTACGGCAGACATTACAGCCTCAGTACCAGAACTAACAAATCGAATTTGTTCGATGTACTTATGATTAGAGATAATTAAATCAGAAAGTTCATTTTCTGCGGTTGTAGGCATTCCAAAACTTGTACCTAAAGCGATTTTGTCTTGAACAGCTTCTATAATAGAAGGGTGCGCGTGGCCTAAAATTAAAGGTCCCCAAGACATACAATAATCAATATATTGGTTGTTGTCTTCGTCGGTTAGTATAGCGCCAGAGCCTTTTTTTGCAAACACAGGTGTTCCGCCAACAGACTTGAATGCCCTAACTGGAGAATTTACACCACCAGGCATAAGGGTAGTAGCTTTTTTATAAAGTTGTTCTGAGGTAGATCGATCCATACAATAACAATATGAGCGCAAAAATACACAGTTTCAAATTCTTTAATCACAAGAAAATCAAAATTTTAAATCGATTTTTTTAGTTTTTTATTAAATTTGCACTCCCAAACGACTAGTAAAAATGACTAAAGCAGAAATAGTTTCGAAGATATCAGATAAAACAGGCGTAGAAAAGAAGACAACTCTTGCGGTTGTTGAAGCTTTTATGAATACCGTTAAATCTTCTATGGAAGACGGGAAAAACGTTTATTTAAGAGGATTCGGAAGTTTTATTATCAAAACAAGAGCTGAGAAAACAGGTAGAAATATCTCTCAAAACAAGAGTATTACTATTCCGGCGCACAATATTCCGGCATTCAAACCTGCTAAGACATTTGTAAGTCGAATTAAATCTAAAGTAAAGGTTAAGTAATTCTTGAAGGGTAAAGGGTCATATTTTTTATTAATTGCCATTGGCTTTTCGTTAGCAATGGTGATGTCTTTTTTTCCGTATAAACCTAAAATAAAAGGGAAAGAAGGCGTTTTAAATTCGACCGTTTTACATTCAAACGATACGCCAAGTGTGAAAACTGCTGTTGATCTTGTTAAAAACAATAGCAATCCCATGCAAGGCATACGTATGCTAAAAGAAATTGCAGAAAAAGAGCCTTCAAACACAGAAGCGCTCTCATACCTTGCTTTATTTTCACTGCAATCTAATCAAACAGAAAAAGCCATTCAGAGATTTGAAGAAGTTATAGAAGTAGATTCTAATAACATTCAAGCGCTTTATTTTTTGATTGGGCTCTATGCAGATCAAAATAAAAAAGAACGTGCAAAATTTTATTTTGAAAAATTTAAGGATGTAAACACAGATAAGCAATTGCTTGAAAGTGTTTCAGAAAAAGTAGATCAAATATTAACGATAGAAAAAAATTAATTATGCCAAGCGGTAAAAAAAGAAAGAGACATAAGATGGCTACTCATAAACGAAAGAAAAGACTAAGAAAAAACAGACACAAGAAAAAGTAATTTTTTCGTTTTATAATTTAAATTTCTTTTATGGCTAGTTCTTTGATCGTAGATCACAAAGAATCTGGTGTAGAAATTGCCCTATTAAAAGACCAAAAGTTAGTTGAATTTCACAAAGAGAATACAGAAATAAATTATCATGTAGGTGATGTTTATTTAGGACGTATTCGGAAATTTTCACCAGGAATTAATGCAGCGTTTGTAGACATTGGATACGGCAAAGATGCATTTTTACATTACCACGACTTAGGTCCTCAGGTCCTTACATACATAAAGTATGTCAATGGCGTTATAGACGGCAGTATCACTTCACCAGATATAGGTAAATTTTCTCGGGAAAAATCAACCGATAAAAACGGAAAAATAGACGTTGTTCTAAAAAAAGAAGTGCGTTTGTTGGTTCAGGTTTCTAAGGAGCCCATCTCTACAAAAGGCGCTCGTATTACAGCTGAAATCACTTTTGCTGGACGGTACTTGGTTTTAGTGCCCTTTTCAAATCGTATTTCTGTTTCTTCTCGTGTGAGGAATAAAGAAGAAAAAGATAGGCTAGTGCGTCTAATGAAAAGCATTAAGCCCAAAAACTTTGGGGTGATTGTTAGAACGGTTGCACAAGAGGTAAAAGCCGCTGATTTAGATGCCGATTTAAAATCACTCGTAGAAAAGTGGAATACATGTTTTAATAGCATTAAAAACTTCACATATGGCCAAAAGGTGGTGGGTGAGATGGATAAGGTTTCGGCTTATTTAAGAGATATGCTAACGCCTTCATTTAACCAAATTGTGGTGAATGATAAGTCAATTAAGGAAGAGCTAACGGATTATCTAGGAAAAATAGCCAAAGGCAAAGAAAAAATAGTAAAATATTACGATGGGCAGATGCCTATTTTTGATAAATATAAAGTTGAAAGTCAAGTGAAACAATCTTTTGGAAAAACAGTGATGATGAAAAGTGGGGCCTATTTGGTTATTGAACATACCGAAGCCTTACATGTAATAGATGTAAATAGTGGGGCCACATCTCGAAAAAAAGAAGACGGAGAATCAAATGCCCTTCGCGTAAATTTAGAATCAGCAGAAGAAGTGGCGCGTCAACTCAGGTTGCGAGATATGGGGGGCATTATTGTAGTTGATTTTATTGACATGCGTCAAGATAAAAACCGTAAACAACTTTACGGAAAAATGAAAGAATTGCTCAAAAAAGAAAAAGTAAAACACAGCGTGCTTCCCTTGAGCCGGTTTGGGCTGATGCAAATCACAAGAGAGCGTGTACGCCCAGTTATGAATATTGACACTACAGAGGTCTGTCCTTCTTGTAACGGAAAAGGAAAGGTAGAAACAAGTAGTATAGTGGCAACAGATCATATTTTTAATAGCTTAAGAGAATTAGTAACCAAAAAGCCATCTGAAAATATAACCATTGTCGTTCATCCATTTTTAGAATCATATCTAAACAAAGGGTTTCCGTCAATGGCGTTTAAATGGCGTTTAAAGCTGAAGAAAAGTTTTAATGTAAAATCAGCCGATTCTAATGAGCTTTTAGAATATTACTTTGTAAATAAAAAAGGAGAGGCTTTAGAATAGATAAACCTTAACTTAAAACACTTTACAGCAGATATTAAAGGTGATAGATAAACAAGAGCATTTGATCCCTATGCAAAAGAGTCTATTTACTTTTCTTAGCTTATTTATTGAATTAACTAAGCCAACATTAACCCTTTTAGTGGTTATTAGCTCAGTGATTGGGTACCTTATGGGCACCACTACCCCTACTTTATTAGGAGTTTTTGTGTTGGGAATCTCAGGGTATTTGGTTACAGCCTCCGCAAACACCTTTAACCAAATTATTGAAAAAGAGCTTGACAAAAAAATGAAGCGCACTCAAATGCGCCCCCTGCCCACAAACAAAATTTCAGTGCAAACTGCATTCTTATTTGCTGGCCTAATGCTTTTAGTAGGGCTTTTTTTATTGTTTTATTTTTTTAATCTTACGGCTACACTTTTGAGTTTTCTTTCTTGGTTCTTATATGTGATGGTTTATACACCACTTAAACAAAAGTCATCTCTATGTGTGTTGGTGGGGGCATTTCCAGGGGCATTTCCGCCAATGCTTGGTTACGTGGCTGCTAGCGGTTCTTTTGGGTTAATACCTGGTTTATTATTTTTAATGCAATTTGCTTGGCAATTCCCACATTTTTGGGCGATTGCCTGGAGGCAAAACAAACAATACACTATGGCGGGCTTTAAAATGCTACCTCTTCAGGGCGGGTGCTCAAAAAAGAATGCTAAAATAATTTTATTGTATACTCTTTTCACACTTCCGGCTAGTGTATTGATTTACACCTATCATATATCAGGTGTTTTATATCTTATGACAGCTATTTTAATGAGTATTTGGTTTAGTTATTTTGCATTTAGATTGTATGTTTCACTTGATCAAAAATGGGCCTTAAAACTAATGTTTGCTTCGTTTGTTTACCTGCCAGTATTGCAAGTAATGATGTATATTGATAAACTTTAATAGTTATGGAGTCTGCTGCACATATGATGATTCAAAAAGAAAAAGCCAGAACAGCTCTTTTGTGGTTAGGGGTTGTCTCTATTACAATGCTTTTTGGCGCCTTTACTAGCGCCTATATTGTAAGTATGGGGTCAAAAAACTGGATGGTATTTGATTTACCTGTGTGGTTTTATTATAGTACCGCGTGTATAGTATTAAGTTCACTAGCAGTGTATATGGCACAAAGAACTATTCAAAAAGGCAATCCAAAAAATCTTTCGTTATGGATGATCGTTTCTTTTGTATTCGCCCTATTATTTATTTTATTTCAGTTTAACGGCTGGCACTCACTTACCGAGCAAGGCGTTTATTTTACAGGAAGTACATCTTCATTATCGGGCTCTTATTTGTTTGTGCTTACAGGCTTACATATTGTACATGTCTTTGCAGGTATTTTGGCACTTATTATTACGCTTTTTAAGGCGATCAAAAACGCATACACCCAAGAAAATCACGGGGGGGTAAAACGATTTGCAATTTATTGGCATTTTCTTACTTTCTTATGGGTGTATTTACTTCTTTTTTTAGAATATGTATAAACTAAGAAGAATATTCTTTTTTTACGGTATAATTATTTAACATTGCACTAAAGAGTCGTTCTATATGGGTTCGCACGCAAGCAAACAAATCGATTTAAACACCCTTTGGGGGGGTAAGATATCTCCTTTTTCTGTGAGTTACGGAAAAATGATGATGTGGTTTTTTTTAGTGTCAGATGCATTGACCTTCAGTGGTTTACTGATTGCTGTTGGTTTTTTTAGACACAAGTACGCTAATATTTGGCCGGTTTCAGAAGAAGTATTTCACGCTTTGCCTTTTATGGGGCACAAGCACTTTCCGTTGATTTATGTAGCGCTTATGACTTTTATATTGATCGTAAGTTCTGTGACTATGGTTTTAGCTGTTGAAGCAGGTCATAGAAAAGACAAAAAAGGGATAATAAAGTGGTTGTTTTTAACCGTTATTGGCGGATTGTTTTTCTTGCTTTCACAGGTTTGGGAATGGTCGCACTTTATTCACGGTTCAGATATTGGGGCTGTAAAAGTACATGGAGAGATATTAAAAGAGTATGGCATAAAAGAGCAGAGTATTGTAGGGCACGGAGTCATTGCACAATGGGCAGATGCGGATGGACATAAGTTAGAATACATCGAAAAACTACCACTTAATGAAGCTCAAAAAGAAAAAATAGAAGAGCTGACACATCATTTACACCATGCTTCAGATTATACCCCTGAAGAGTTAGCCCCAATAAACAAAGAATACTTAGCCTTAATGGAATCTTTAGGCTTACACCTTCGCTTACCTTCAAAAGCAGAAGATGGGAAGTACTACATCCTTACTAAAGAACAACAAAAAGCGCTATTACGTACAGGAAAACCTGTTTTTGGTGCCAATCTTTATGAGAACGAATATGGCGCAAAACAATACGGTCAATTCTTCTTTTTTGTGACTGGCTTTCATGGCTTTCACGTTTTTAGTGGCGTGATTATTAACCTTTTGATTTTAATCAACGTAGTAAAAGGCAGATACGACAAACGAGGCCATTATGAAATGGTTGAAAAAACAGGCCTTTACTGGCACTTTGTTGATTTGGTTTGGGTGTTTGTATTTACTTTTTTCTACCTGGTTTAATCCCTAAATAAAATGGAAAGAGACGACGTTATAGAATATTCATTAGATGCCCATCACTCTGAAGAAGAGGGTAAGAAGATTCGCAGTAAAATTTATAAAGTAACACTAGCTTTATCTGTTCTAACCATTATAGAAGTAGGTTTAGGAATTATTGCAAGTGGTTGGTATGGGGTAAGCTGGGAAGTAGTTAAATACACCTTTATCGTACTTACGATTATCAAAGCTTATATGATTGTGATGACTTTCATGCACCTTGGCGATGAGCGCAAAAACCTCAGATGGGCAGTGATTATTCCGTATTTGTTTTTTGCAGCGTATTTGATTTTTATATGCCTCTATGAGGGTGCTGCTAAAATGCCTTAATTTCCTTGGAAGGCTTTAAGAAATACCTCGTACTATTTCTTATTCTGTTATTTCCGTCTCTATTGTATGTCTTTCTGTCAAAAGGCAAGCACAATTTTATTTCTCTTCAAAAATTTGGGCCTAAAGAACTAAGTTTAAATGGCGATACGCTTTATCATACCATCCCTGAATTTTCTTTTTTAAATCAAGACAGCATTGTTTTTCAGAGTACAGCATCCTCCCAAAAATTTATAATAGCCAATTTCTTTTTTAGCACCTGTAAAACAATTTGTATTCCAATGAACAATGAAATGCAACGTGTTTATCATCAGTTTACAGACAGAGACGATCTACAATTTTTAAGCTTTACTGTAGACCCGCAGACAGACTCGCCTTCTACGCTCAAAGAATACAGTAAAAGATTTAATAATATTGATGCGTCAAAATGGCAATTTTTAACAGGTCAAAAAAATGACTTATATACCTTAGCGCAAAAAAGTTTTTTTCTATCAGCCATTGAAGACACGACTCTGCCTGATTTTATTCATGACGATAGAATTGTATTGGTCGATAAACATCGAATCATTAGAGGGTTTTACACCTCTACTAAAAAAGAAGAAGTAGATCGTTTGATTGATGAAATTAAGGTGCTGATGGCTGAAGAGCAAATCCCTAAAAAGTAATGATGCAACACAAAAGAGTCATACAAATACTCTCTGTAGCCATTCCATTAGTGGTGGCTATTTTGTTCGGGATGCCAAAAGTTGAAGGGGTAAATACGCGTTTTTTACCGCCTATTTATGCGGCTATAAATGGAGTAACAGCCTTTTTGTTAATAGGTGCTTTATGGGCGGTTAAAACAAAACGCATAGCCACGCATAAGGCACTAATTACAATATGCTTGGGTCTTTCTGCACTTTTTTTGATATGCTATGTGGCGTATCATTTAACCAATGAGTCGACCCCGTATCTAGGTCAAGATCCCTTATTCAGAGGGTTTTATTATGTTGTTTTGATCTCTCATATCATACTTTCAATACTGGTTATTCCGTTTGTGTTAACCACTTATAGTAAGGCTTTACTGACTGATTTTAAAGCCCATAAAAAATGGGCGCGTTATGCGTTTCCGCTTTGGTTATATGTCGCTGTTTCAGGTGTTATTGTATATCTAATGATTTCTCCTTATTATGCTTAAAAAAGGGCTATTCATAGTATTTTTTTTAGGGGGGATGTATCTATTTTTAGACGCTGAACTTATGGCGCAGTGTGCTATGTGCAAGGAGAATCTTAAAAATGATATCCAAACTGGCGGCGGAGTGGGTAAAAACATCAATAATGCCATTCTTTATATCATGGTTATCCCGTATATCTTGATTTTTATAGTCGGATACATCCTTTATAAAAACTACAAAAAAGAACAGCCTAAATCAGCAAGATAAACATTGGGTTGTGAATAAAATTAAGTACCCATAAGGTTCTTTAGTTAAATCATTGTTTTACATTAGTTATGTTAACTGTATCTAGGGTATTCTTAGGTATATTTTGATTGATCAAAATGATAAAAAAAGTATTTGTAGCTTTTGGTTTTTTATTTTTTATACTGGGCTTAAGCATTTCTTTTTCACAAGTCAATATTACAAGCACCGTACCGCAAGATGTGTCTTGTTTTGGGGTGTGTGATGGCAAGCTAACCATTACCTATAATAGTTCTGGGGTGGGTCCTTTTGAAATTACAGCCACTAACGGAGCGGTAGGGTACTCTTCGAAAGATACCACAGCTGCGCTTACCTATACCATTGATGATCTTTGCGCCGCAAGTACCCCTTACGGATTGCAAGTAAAAGACCTTTCAACCAATCAGTCTAATGGGGGTGGAGCAGTGATTTCAGGCCCCTTGGAAATAGTAATTAATACCATATCAAATACAGCAGCACAGTGTTTTGATTCTTGTGACGGATCCATTACGCTGGCCTTGTTTGGTGATGGCCCGTTTAATTATGCTTGGAGCAGTGGAGGCATGGGTTCAGTAGGCTCGTTTACTAATATTTCAGAATCTGATCTTTGTGCAGGCGAGTACACCATTACCGTTGAAGATAACAATGGGTGTACCACAGTTTTTGATAAAGACGATGAGTCTGATTTTGAAATTCCAGAACCTTTGGGCTTAAGCATTAATTTTAACACAACAGATCCTTCATGTGCCGGTGAAGACGACGGGCAAATCATAGCAAATGTTACAGGCGGAACTGTTTTGGGGGGTTATACCTATGACTGGTCTGGTAGTCCGACAGGAGATGGCACAAACACCATTACAGGTCTTGTGCAAGGAAACTACACTCTATCTGTGACGGATGATAATGGATGTCCGGGTGAAGCGTCTACGTCTTTAACAGATCCTTTAGCGATTGATATTGATACATTTATCACCAATGTAGATTGTAATGGAGCAAGCACAGGGAGCATCCGTTTAGAAGTTTCAGGCGGTTTAGCCCCTTATGCTTTTAATTGGAGTACAGGCGCTACTATTGACTCTATTACAAATCAACCGGCAAACAGTTATGATGTGACGGTCACTGACAATAACGGCGCTGGGTCTTGCCCAGTAGAACTGACTATAGAGATTACTGAACCTACAGAATTAATCAGCGGAAAAGGAGAGGTTTCTATTGAATGCAACGGAGATTTAACAGGTAAAGCCTATGTATCTCCTTCAGGCGGAACTCCACCGTATGACATTCTATGGATTAATACAGCGACCACAGACACCATATCAGGTTTAGCCGCCTTTTCTCCTGGGTATGATGTCACCATTACAGATGGCAATGATTGTCAAATCACAGAAACGGTTGAAGTCACACAAAATCCACCAATTGTATCAGATTTAAACTTTCAAAATATTTCTTGTTTTGGATTTGGTGATGGTTATGTAGCTGTTGATCCTTCTGGCGGAGCAGGCGTCCCGTTTTCTTATACTTGGTCAGTACCTTCTGGAAATGTAGATTCTATCGGAGATTTATCTGCTGGCACCTATTTTGTA
Source organism: Flavobacteriales bacterium (assembly GCA_020629755.1). Classification (GTDB taxonomy): domain Bacteria; phylum Bacteroidota; class Bacteroidia; order Flavobacteriales_G; family JALEGO01; genus JAHDHZ01. The sequence continues at coordinate 33,715 of JAHDCS010000004.1, forward strand.
ACCATCGAAGATGCCGCTGGTTGTGAATTAATTGAAAGTCAATTTATTTCTGAACCTCCAGCTTTTGATCTTGGGTTTAGCTCTACAGATGTAACTTGTTTTGGCGCATCAGATGGAGCTGCTGTATCGTCTCCTTCAGGAGGTACTTTGCCTTATACATTTACCTGGGAAGATCCTTCTTCTAATCCATTAACTACAGTTCCTGGAAGTGGCGATAGTGCGGTTGCCGATTTAACTGGAGGTAACGGGTATTCTTTAACTGTGACAGACAATGCAGGGTGTTTTTTAGTTGAAACTTTTGATGTTGTAGAAGACGGCCAATTGTTTTTTAATATTTCTTTAACCAATAATATTTGCTTCGGAGATGAAAATGGCCTCGCCTCTTCAAATGTGTCTGGTGGCACACTACCCTATAACTACGCTTGGTCAACTACTGAAACAACCCCATCTATTTCAGGTTTAGCTTCTGGAAGTTATGATCTTACAATAACAGATGCTTCAGCTTGTACTTATGATACAACTATTGTAATCACAGAAGGCAGTGAAATTTTATCTAATATCACTAAAGTAGATGCCAGCTGTAATCAATGTGATGGTACAGCAAGCACAGCTTTAGCAGGAGGATCAGGTACACTTAGTCATCAATGGACTTTTACAGATGTTAATGGGCCTAACCAAACTTCAAATGGAGCTTTAATCACAGATCTTTGTGAGGGAACAGTATATATAGATATTACAGACCAAAATACAGGTTGTATACTTCGTGATAGCGTTGCTATCGAAGAGCCAGATAATATTGATGTGAATCCTGATTCGTCAAACGTAACTTGTGTAGGGTTTAGTGATGGATCTGCAACGGTTACACCTGCAGGGGGGATGCCTTTCGCAGGTACGGATTATAATTTTGAGTGGTCTACCGGCCCAGGTGATAATTCAACAGGTGCTACCGCTACCATATCAGGCCTTTCAGCAGGCACATACACGGTTTCTATTATAGATGCCGAGCCTTGTACCACCACTTACACATTTACCATTCAGACAGAATCTGACATCTCACTTACAGCAGATGTAGATAGTGCTGCATGTAATACGATTCAGGACGGTGAAATTGTGGTACATGCTATTAATGGTGTAGCACCTTATAATTTTGATATTGGATCAGGTACAGGTACAGATAGTACGTTTTCTGGATTAGCTGAAGGCGATTACACTATTAGTGTGACAGATGCCAATACTTGTTTAAAAACGATTGATGTCCGTGTGGGTGCAAATGTGGTTTTAGAGGCGAGTATCTCAAAGGTTGAATTAGATTGCTTTGGAGAGGCAAACGGCAGAATGGATATCAATCCTTTTGGGGGATCAGGGCCTTATAGTTATATATGGAGTCATGATGCATTACTTACTAGTGATGTGGCTGCTGGACTTTCAGAAAACACCTATTTCATTACAGTTAATGATGCCAACGGATGTGAATTGACGTTAGAAGACTCTATCACAGCTCCAGATTCCTTAGAACTTACGCTAAGTAAAGTAGATCCACCTTGTTTTGGTGATGAGCTAGGAGATATAGTTTCAAGTGTAAATGGCGGAGTATCTCCATACGCCTATGCCTGGGATGATTTAAGCAATAGCACCTCTTCTAATCTTAATGATGTAGGATCAGGCACCTACACTTTAACAGTTACAGATGATAATGGATGTTCGGTAATAGGGTCAGAAACTTTAACTACCGCTAGTCCTCTTCAGGGTGTTGCCGATCCAATTTCTTCTGACTGTGGTCTCTCCAATGGTGTGGCAGTAGTTGATCCTATATCAGGTGGCGTTCCTCCTTATACACATAGTTGGAACACAGGTGCCACGTCAACCTCATTAAATCCTGTAGCTGGAGGAGTCATTTACACAGATACCATAAGAGATCAAAATGGATGTGAGTTAGTTGTAGAAGTGCCTGTTCCTGAAAATGGCGGTCCAACAGCAGTCACAACTTCTTTTTCTAATATTAGTTGTTACAACGCCAATGATGGTACAGTAGGGATTACAGGTATAGTTAATGGGGTAGAGCCGTATTCTTTTTTATGGAATGACGATAATGCCACAACTGATTCTACGGTACAAAACTTAGGTCCAGACACTCTAGTAGTGCGCATTACAGACGATAACGGGTGTACAATTTTCTCAGACCCAATTATTCTTACCGAGCCAGATTCTATCCAGCTCAACGCCACCCTTATCCACCCAACATGCGCGGGCGCAACCAATGGAAATATTGTATTAAATACTTTTGGGGGGATCCCTCCTTACACATATTTATGGGATAATGGTTCTGGGCAAGATAATCTTACAGGCGTAGATGCTGGCACTTATAATGTAACCATTACAGATGCAATAGGTTGTATCAATACACAAAGCTTTACGCTTAACAATTCAAATAATTTATCAGCCTCTTTAAATGTTACAAATATTACTTGCGGCTATCTAAATGATGGGGAAATACAAGCCGTTGTATTAGGCGGAGCTATGCCGTATACTTACCAATGGAATCTAACAGCAAACAATCAGACTACTGCTATTGCCACTAATCTTGACACAGGGCTTTATCGTGTAACCATTACAGATAATGATGGGTGTAGTGTTATTCAAACAGGTGCTATTACAGGCAATCAACCTATGGATGGCACTGGAGTAATTACAAATGCTACTTGCGGAAATACAGATGGATCAGTTGTAGTAAGCCCTTCAGGCGGTGTTGCAGCGGTAGATTATAGTTACAATTGGCTACAACCTTCTGGAAATACTACCAATACATTAGCCGCAACAAATGCAGGTATTAAAACGGTAGAAATCACAGATGACTTAGGTTGTAAAGACACTTTAGTATTTACTATTTCAAATAGTGATGGACCAGTAGTTGATAAATCTATTACTAATGCAACTTGTTATGGCGGTGCAGATGGAGAAGCAAGTTTAAATGTACTTTCAGGCAATGGCCCCTTTACGTTTTCATGGTCACCAGGCGGTGAAACTACACCTTCTGTTTCTGGTCTTTCGTCTGGTCTTTATATCGCAAGCACAACGGATGCTTTGGGTTGTATAAGTGTAGATAGTGTTCAGATTAGTGAGCCAGACTCTATTGCTATTGGCAGCATTATTAATCATGTAAGTTGTTTTGATGGTGCAGATGGAAACATCACGCTTATTCCTAGCGATGGAGTGGTGCCTTATTCATTTAATTGGAGTAATAGAGAGACCACTCAATTTGTAACAGATTTAAGTGCTGGGGCAATCTCTGTTACTATTACAGATAACAATGGATGTTCTAGTTCTAAATCCTTCCAAATTAATCAGCCCCTAGAAATTTCCTTGCTTTCAAATAACATAAGCGACGTAAGTTGTTTTGATCAAGACAACGGACGCATAGAAGTAAGTGCGCAAGGCGGCACCCCTCTTTATAGCTATAGTTGGGGTAATGGTCAAACGGGTCCAGTAAACAACCAACTCACAGCCGGGACGTATAACCTTACAATTACTGACGCTAACAATTGTTCATTTACAGACAATTTTACTGTAGATCAGCCAACTCAAATTACTCTAACTGAAAATACAGTAAACACAAATTGTGGAGTATGTGTAGGAAGCCTTAATGTAACCCCTTCAGGAGGGAGTTCTCCATACATTTACGCCTGGTCTAATGCCGGAAGTGTCAATGGTTTTAACGACGAACTTTGTGCGGGCACCTACGCACTTACAGTGACAGATAATAATAATTGCCAAACAGACACGCTATATGTTATTAATAATATTGACGGGCCACAAGTTTCAGTTGATAACGACAGTTTGTTGTGTAATGGAGATGACAATGGTGCTTTAGAAGCTTCGGTAACGAGTATTCACGGCCCCTTTACGTATTTATGGAACGATCCAAATAATCAAACTTCAAACATAGCGTCTAATCTTTCAGCAGGTACCTATCAAGTCATTGTGTCTGACACGAATGATTGCCCAGGTATTGCCATTGCTCAGGTAGCACAACCAGAAGCACTTTCTGTTGAAATCAATCTTACTGACGCCAATTGTAATGCAACAGGAGATGTGTCAGCAATAGCGCAAGTAAATGGGGGGATATCGCCTTATATTTATGCGTGGGCAAGTGGGAGTACAACCAATAATCAAACAGCGCTTTCACCAGGCACTGAAAATATTGCAATTACCGATAACAATGGATGTTTATTATCAGGTTCTGTTGATGTTGTAGACACCAACACCCTTCAAGTTGAGGTTGATTTTCAAAGCATTACTTGTAATGGTAATAACGATGGATTTATTGCTTTAGATGTTTCGGGAGGATTATTGCCGTATACCTATACATGGTCTAATGCAGCACCCGCTTCTTTTAACGGCAATTTATCAGCAAACACCTATTTTTATACGGTTTCAGATGCAGATGGATGTGAGCACTTAGGGAGTGTAGAAATTATTGAGCCTACTGCGCTTACTTTAGATGTTATTGGAAATAACGCAGCTTGTCCGAATGACTTATCAGCTAGTGCGCAGGCAGATGTAAACGGAGGGACCAGTCCTTATACTTTTAATTGGGCACCTTCTGGGCAAACTTCTCAAATAATTTCTGGAATAACAGCCGGCACGCATGCCGTAACAGTGACAGATCATAATGGATGTATCATAGATGGATCGGCTCTTATTACCGAGCCTTTAGCGCTAGATATTGATACGGGCTTTACTAAGCCAGATTGTAATGTAAGCGATGGTGAAATCATAGTGACGCCAAGTAATGGAGGCACCCCACCATTTACTTATCAATGGGATGCTGCCGCAGGTGCACAAACAGACTCCATTGCTGATAATTTAGCAGCCGGAACCTATCTTTTAACTATTACAGATGCTAATAATTGTGAAAATCTTTACACCTTTCATTTGAGTAATAACACAGGGCCAGATGTTGACCTTCAGGTACAAAACGTAAGCTGTGGCGAAACTAGTGATGGAGCTATTACAGCAGTTATCACAGGAGGCACATTGCCTTATAATTATGTTTGGAATGATGCTTCTACAGATTCTGTAAGAACAAATCTGGTGGCTGATTTATACGTATTTTCTGTAACAGATGGTAATAATTGCTTAATTATTGAGTCTGATTCTGTGCGGAATAGTATAGAATTAGAAATCATTGCCGATCAGAGAAATGTGTCTTGTAATGCACCAAATGATGGGTATGTTCATTTAACAGTCTCAGGAGGCGCTCCACCCTATACGTACAATTGGAGTAATGCTGAGACAGACTCAGACATTGATGATTTGGTGGTTGGTGAATATTCTGTGATTATTTCTGATGCAGGCAGCTGTGTAAATTTTGATACGTTTAATATCACAGTAGCAGACCCCATCAGTGTTATGGCTAATATCACTAATGCAAGTTGTTTTGGGTATACAGATGGAGGTATAGGTGTACAAGCGACAGGCGGCGTATCGCCATACACTTATGCTTGGAGCAACACCCAAGTAGGAGATACGATCGGAAATTTAGATGCTGCTAACTCCTATACTGTAACAGTTACAGATGCAGCTGATTGTCATTACGATACCACTATTGCTTTGTCATCCCCCCCTATGATTACAGCAACCTTTGAATACACCGAAGCAAATTGTAACCAAAGTGATGGTGAGATTAGGATCTTTACTGGAGGAGGAACAGGAGATTCTACCAATTTTACCTACAACTGGACGTCTGGTGCTGCCACCGGTATTACCAACGATACCGTCTCTAATATTCCGGCTGGTTTATACACAGTGGATGTTACTGATAGTTTAGGATGTATACAAGAATTTACGGCAGGACTCAATAATATCAATGCCCCTATAATTAATTTAGACATCACCGACGAAAGTTGTTTGGGTACGGGTGATGGTAAAGCGATTGCTCAAGTGAGTGGCGGCATCCCTCCTTATACCTACTTATGGCACACCGGATCAACAGCAGATAGTATAGAAAATCAAATAGGCGGGCAAATTACCTTTACAGTAACCGATGATAATGGATGTATTTCTGTAGAAGTAGATTCAATTGATGGAGGAGCAAATTTAATTGTTGATGCCAATGTGATTAACATTTCTTGTAATGGCACTAATTCAGGCGAAATTGCACTCGTTGTTTCTGGCGGAACTACGCCGTATAGTTTTAATTGGGCCTCTGGAGAAAATACACAGAGTATTTCAAATTTATCGGCAGGCATGTATTATTATACAGTTTCAGACGCCATTAGTTGTGCATTAGAAGATTCTGCTCAGATTATTAATGTGGCACCTATTGACATTACTACACTGATTGACTCTATTAAATGTAATGGGGCTACAGGGAGTATTTTCTTAAATGCTCTTGGTGGCAATCCTCCTTATGCTTTTGCGTGGTCTACAGGAGGCAACACAGATTCATTGACAAATGTACAGGCGGGCCCTTATTCGGTGACTATAACAGATGCCAGTATGTGCTTGTTTGACACTGCTTTTGTGCTTACTGAGCCTACTGCGATAACACCAAATTTTGCGTTTGTGCCTCCTTCTTGTACCGTTAATGATGGGCAAATAGCCACCACTATTACAGGATCTTTGCCTCCTTATGATATTCAATGGGGTGCTAATGCAGCTAATGCCAATACAACAACCATTACAAATTTATTTGCCGATGCGTATCATTACACCATAACAGATGCTAATAATTGTGTTGTAATGGATAGTGTAGGCCTAAGCAATGACCCTGGGCCTGTGTTAGCAGTAGATAGTATTAAAGAGGTGTCTTGTTATGGTTATGAAGATGGCTTTATTGATTTGTCTGTGCTCAGTATAGATACGCCTTTAACGTATTTGTGGTCTAGTGGGCAAACGACTTTAGATATCACTGATATTTCGGGTGGAGGATATTCGATTACGGTGACCGACACCTTAATGTGTCAGGCAGTTCAGGTTTTTGATGTGAGAGAGCCAGATTCTTTAACAATTAGTATTCAGATTGAACATGTTTCTTGTTTTGGCGCCTGTGATGCTACGGCAGCTGTATTAGAAACAGGGGGCACACAGCCTTATCAATACGCCTGGAATGATCCAAATAATCAAACCACTCAAATAGCAACAGGTCTTTGTCCAGACACCATTACTGCTTTTGTTACAGACACAAACAATTGTGTCTCTCAAGCAACGGCTGTTATCGTAGAGCCTACGCAACTAGAGATAAATATTTTAAGTGTCGATAGCTCCATTTGTTCAAAATCAAATGAGGGGGCTATTGATATTTCAGCAAACGGCGGTGTTAGCCCATATACTTATAATTGGGTTGGTCCGGATGGATATACAGCTACTACAGAAGATGCAAACAATATTATATCGGGAGGCTATACCGTGATTGTAGCAGATTCTAATGGTTGTGAAATAAGAGAAGACACCACGGTTTTTGCTCAAATTGTTGTACAGATAGATTCAGTACTATTTGATTCTGTAGTGTGCGAAGGTAATTTAGCCAACTTAACGAGCTTTACGTCTGGCTTTGACTTGTCTTACACCTGGCTGTATAACGGCACGGTATTAGATTCAACACCAAACATCACACATACTCCTGATTTAGGCACACAAGAGTATGTCTTAAACATTTCGTTTAATGGCTGTACAGATACAGATACATCGGTTGTATTAAGTGCTTCGAATCCTATTATAGACGCAGGTGAAAATTTAGCGACATTAGGAGATTTATGTGAAGTGTTAGGCGGATCCCCAACAGGACCAAACATAGCAGACTACCAATGGTTTCCCACAGAAGGATTAGATGATCCTAATGCACAAAATCCAGAAGCTTGTGCAGAAGAGAACACCCTTTATTATTTAACGGTGACTGATGCAAATGGCTGTGTATCTACAGACTCAGTTCTTTTAGAAGTATTTCCTGATATTGTCTATATTCCTGGATTTACACCCAATGGAGATGGAAACAACGACACCTGGGAAATCACGAACTTAGGAGAATTTCCGGAGGTAATAGTACAAATTTTTAATCGTTGGGGTCAAAAATTATGGGAATCTTCTCCCGGATATCCTGAGCCTTGGGATGGCATGTATAAAGGCAAGAACCTTCCAGTAGGGTCTTATTATTTTGTTATAAATCTTAACAATCCGGCTTATCCTAATCCAATTACTGGACCAATAACCATAATTCGTTAATATATAGTTATGCGTATACTTAAACATATAGTTTTATTTCTTTTTGTGGGATTAGTATTTGATGGCGTAGCTCAACAGATGCCGCATTTTACCCAATATTTAATGAATAGCTACGTAATTAACCCAGCAATAGCAGGCACAAAGCCTTATTATGAAGCTAAACTTAATCACAGAGAACAATGGGTAGGTATTACCGATGCTCCTCGAACCAATGTGTTGAGTGTGAATGGCCCAGTAGGCGATCATATGGGCGCGGGTGGATATGTCTTTACAGATATTAATGGCCCTACTAGACAGTACGGATTAGCCCTTTCTTTTGCGTACCAAATCATTTTAAATGAAAACCTAAGACTCTCAACCTCATTGTACGGATCGGTGATGCAATTCGGCATTGATGCTTCTAAAATCACCACACAACCTATTGATGACCCGGTGTTAACCAATGGGCTTCAATCATCTGTTATTCCCGACGCAGGGGCAAGTGCTTACTTGTTTTCAGATAAGTATTTTGTTGGTCTTTCTTTAGCTCAACTTACCCATACACGTATTAGGTACAAACAAACTGTTACTGCCGCCGAAGGAAGACTTACGGGGCATTATTTTTTAATGGGGGGATATAATTATGATATCAATGAAAACTTTAGGCTTCAACCCTCTGTACTTATAAAGTATGTTAATCCAGTTCCGCCACAAGCCGAAGTGTTTTTAAATGCGACTTACAAAGAAATGCTATCCGCCGCATTATCTTACAGAACATCTGATGCGATTGGACTAACACTCTCTTATACACACAAGAATTATTTAACACTTGGGTATTCTTATGATGTGACTACTTCAGATTTAGGAAACTATAGTTCAGGTTCTCATGAGGTAATGCTTGGTATTAGATTTAAAAAGCAATATAAATAATAGTCTATGGGGCATATCTTTTATGCCGGAGCGAAGATTAATTTAGGACTATCTGTTCTAGGAAAAAGACCAGATGGTTTTCATGATATTCAGAGTGTTTTTTATCCTATTGCTTGGCATGATGTACTAGAATTCATCCCCTCAAAACACACAAGTTTACATATTCATAATACAAAAATAGAGGGTGACCCTCATAATAACATTGTCTTAAAAGCCTATCGGTTATTAGCAGAACACTATAGGGTTAAACCTTATGAGATTCATCTTTTAAAAAACATTCCTATTGGTGCTGGCTTAGCCGGAGGATCTTCAGATGCAGTTTGTGTATTAAAAGCGATTAATCAATTAGAAGACTTAAAGATTTCTCAACAAGAGCTTTTAGAACTTAGCGCTCAATTAGGGAGTGACTGCCCTTTTTTTATGCATAACACTCCTTGTTTTGTAAGCGGAAGAGGAGAAGTTATTTCTCAGATTGATCTTTCTTTACATGGCTTGCATTTAGGGGTTGTTTATCCAGACATTATGGTCTCTTCTAAACTTGCCTATCAAGGCATAGATGCGTTTTCATCACCCTATATAAAAGAAGTTATTCACGATAAAACCAGCTGGAAAAAAAGCTTGATAAATGATTTTGAGTCTTCTGTTTTTTCTACACATCCTCCCTTAAAAAAAATAAAAAAAAGGATCTATAATTTAGGGGCCGTATACGCGTCTTTGACCGGATCAGGATCAGCAATCTACGGATTATTTGAGAGTAAAGAACAGATTATTTCTTTAAGAGCTGAGTTTAAAAATAAACGGGTGTATACACAAACATTTTAGAACACACCAAAGAGGCTTTACTTTTGAGCTCTTTGATAGATAAAGTAACTTAAGATAATAAACACAATATTAGGCGTCCAAACTGCAAAAAACGGGCTTAAACCTGCATTTGTAGCCATTACCATGGTTACTTTAATTAGTAAAATATACGCCAGACAAAACCCTAAGCCTACAGCTAAATGCAGGCCAGTGCCACCTCGTACTTTTCTAGAACCAATCACTACCCCAATAAAGGTTAATATGTAAATAGTGAATGGGCTAGAAGTGCGTTGGTGTTTTTCTAGTTCATAAAACACTACATCAGAAGAGCCTTTCTCTCTTTCTTCTTCAATAAACGTATTAAGTTCTTTAGGCCCCATTGTTGATACTATGTTGTTTCGAGTTCTAAATTCAGACGGATGTAGAGGTAAAGTGGTGTCTTTTTCAAAGCCTTTTTCTATTTTTTCATGTATGCCATCGAACCACCTTTCAGTGAAATTGATAAGCTTCCATTTATTGTTTGTTGTATCATATTTAAAAGAGTTGGCATTACACTTGTAGGTCATTAGGTTGTGATGGTACTGTTCAATAGAGAATTTACTGCCTGTATTAGAATTTAGACTAAAGCGTTCAAAATAGTATCGGGTAGAATCATTAATGGCAATATGCGTATGTAGTCTGGTGACATTAATTTTATGTCTTAGGTATTTGTTTTCAAAATCAATTTTGACTTTGTTGGCTTTAGGAATTACATAATGCGCCATATAAAGAGAACAGACAAACAAAATAGAAGCGGCAATAAAGTAAGGCCATAACAATCTGAAAAAACTAACTCCGCCGGTCAGAATAGCAATAATTTCAGAATGAGACGCCATTTTAGACGTAAAGAAAATAACAGCTAAGAAAATAATTAAGCCACTGAACAAATTGCTGTAAACCGCTACAAAATTCAGATAGTAATCAAAAATAATTTCTTTTAGAGGGGCTTGTTTTTCTACAAAATCATCAATGCGCTCAGAGACATCAAAAATAATAGCCAAAGCCATTATCACCCCCAGAATAAAAAAAGCAGTCGTTAAATATTTCTTAATAATAAACCAGTCGAGCTTTTTGAGCATATCACAAATATACAGCTAAAAGACGCTTTGAACTCTTGCGCTTTGTGTAATTTTGCAGGCATGTCTTTTGAGTTACAACATACCGACGTTTCTTCACAGGCTAGGGCCGGAGAATTAACCACAGCGCATGGTAAAATACAAACACCAATTTTTATGCCGGTAGGCACTGTTGGGTCAGTAAAAGCGGTACATCAAAGAGAGTTAACTCAAGACATTAAAGCACAGATTATTTTAGGGAACACCTACCATTTATATTTGCGCCCCGGCCTAGATATTCTTAGAAAATCTGGCGGACTTCATAAGTTTATTGGGTGGGATAAACCCATGTTAACAGACAGCGGAGGGTATCAAGTGTTTTCTTTATCTGGCATGCGAAAAATTAAAGAAGAAGGAGCCACATTTACTTCACATATAGATGGGTCTAAGCATTTATTTACACCAGAAAACGTAATGGACACCCAGCGTGTAATTGGTGCAGATATTATCATGGCTTTTGATGAATGTACGCCTTATCCATGTGAGAAATCTTATGCTGAAAACTCTATGCATATGACACATCGTTGGTTAAAAAGATGCATTGATCGGTTCGATTCAACAGAAAACATCTACGGCTACAATCAAATGCTTTTTCCGATTGTGCAGGGCAGTGTATTTAAAGATCTTCGTAAAGAGTCTGCTCATTTTATTGCCGAGCAAGACCGCCAAGGCAATGCGATTGGCGGATTATCGGTAGGCGAACCAGCTGAGATGATGTATGAGATGACAGACCTTGTATGCGGTATCCTTCAGAAAGATAAACCCAGGTATTTAATGGGCGTTGGTACACCAGTAAATATATTAGAAAATATAGCCTTAGGGGTAGATATGTTTGATTGTGTAATGCCGTCAAGAAATGCTAGAAACGGTCAGCTTTTTACTGCTGAAGGCATTATTAATATTAAAAACAAAAAGTGGGCTGAAGATTTTTCGGCGATTGACCAAAGTGCCTATACCTATGTAGATACTGCCTACTCTAAAGCATATTTGAGGCATCTTTTCACGGTAAACGAACGCCTAGCAGGCCAAATTGCAACCATTCATAATTTAGGCTTTTACTTGTGGTTGGTTACAGAGGCGAGAACACATATTTTGGCAGGTGATTTTATGCCCTGGAAAAATAAAATGGTTAACGTTTTAGGACGTAAATTATAATTACTTAAGGGAAAACATTTTTTGTGTTTATTGTTTCCTGTGTTTATATTTGCATTCTTATTTAGCAGATGTCGGCCGATTTATTTTTAAAAATCCATCAATTATTTCTTTCAAAAGGCGTTAAAAGCCTTACTATGGATGATGTTTCTAGCGCTATGGGGATCTCTAAAAAAACACTCTATGGCTTTGTAGAAAACAAAAGTGATTTGGTAAAAAAATGCATGAAAGCTTTTGCTGAAACAGAAAAGATAGCCCTTAAAAAAATTGCACAAGAAAACAACAATGCCATTGATGAGTTGTTTGCTATTGTCAAGCACATTAGAAATCTATTAAAAAACTTTCATCCATCTATCCATTACGATTTGCAAAAATATTACCCAGAAGGATGGCAGGTATTTGAAGAGATGAAGCGCGGGTTTCATTTTGAAATGGTGAAAAAAAATATTGAAAAGGGTATTGCACAGGGGCTTTTTCGAAACGATTTAAATACCGATATCATTGCTAGATTACACATCGAAAAAATAGATGTTATTTTCAACTCTAATATTTTTCCTGCGCCAGAGTTTAATTTTATTCAAGTCTTTTTAGAGCTTATGAATTACCACATCAGAGGTATTGCCAGCGAAAAAGGATTGAGCTATTTAAAAACCACTATAGAGGATAAAAAAAATATATTATCATGAAAAATGTTTTGTTTGTATTCTTTTTTTTGGGGGGATGTTCACTCGCCCTCGCACAAGCCTACACACTTGAATCGGCCATAGAATATGCTTTAGAACATAATTTCAACACTAAAAAAGCAGATAATGAACTTTTAAAAGCACATGCACAAGTAAAAGAAACTAAAGCCATGGGGTATCCGCAAATTAGCGGACAAATTGATTTTAATAATTTCATTAACATCCCAACCCAAGTAGCTCCTGCTGATGCGTTTGGATTTCCGGATTATATCAATGACTTTCTATTTCAGTCTTCACAAGCTTTAGGGGTGCCTATTAACTTGCCTGATCCCGCGAATCAACCTGAATTTTCTGAACTTCAATTTGGCACTAAGTACAATACCACAGCTGGTATAACGGCCAATCAACTTTTATTTGATGGGGTGTACTTTTATGGGTTAAAGGCAGCAAAATCCTATATCAACATGGCTCAGTTAGAGTCTAAAAAAACAAAAACCCAAATCAAAGAAGATGTTTACAGGGCGTTTTACTTGGTATTGATTGCGCAAAAAAACATTGGGCTTCAAAAAGAAGGCTTGGTTTTGGCTGAAAAAACGTATCAAGAAGTACAGGCTTTAAAAAAAGCCGGATTTACAGATCAAGAAGCTGTGCAAAGACAAGAGCTTATGCTTTTGAATATTGAATCAAGAATCAAAAAGGCTGAAAATCAAATGCGTTTAGCCAAACAAGTATTAAAATTTCAAATGGGTTATCCGATAGATCAGAGTATTGAGCTACAAGGAGATCTAGATCTGCTTAAATTAAGAGCAGCCACTTACAATGCACAAAATAGTTTAGATTATCAGATTGCAGATTATAGAATAGCCCTATTAGAGTTAAACCATAAAGTAAATCGTGCCGAAATTTTACCAAAACTGTATGGCTTTTTTTCACATTCTGAAAATGCTTTTTCTAATTCTTTTGGGTATAAAAACACCAATTGGTACCCAACCACACTTTGGGGTTTACAGTTAAAAGTGCCTATTTTTAGCGGATTTAGTTACAAGGCAAATCTTTCAAAATCTAAAAGCGATCTATTATTAGCCAATCAAGCAAAAGCATTTACCGAGCAAGGGTTAGCCCTAGAATTAAGTCAGGCAAATATTGAATTTGACAATGCCTTAGAATCACTCCAGATGGCTGAAAAAAAACTCAATTTAACCCAAAGCATCAGCGCATCCACCCGAAAAAAATACAAAGAAGGACTAGTAAGCAGTTCAGAACTTACCATTAATGAAAACGAAGCCCTACTCGCTAAGGGAGAATATATTGGCGCTTTGATTGATTTAATTGAGGCACAAGTAAAATTTAAACAGTTTGAAAATCATGAATAAATATTTTTGCATTGGGATAATCGGTTTGTTGGTATTCTCATGCCAAGAGAAAAACAACACACCACTCTCAATATTAATACAACAAAGAGATTCGTTAAAAACAAAGTACGACGAACTCTCTGAAGAACTTAGTGAGATTGAAGAACAAATCATAGCTTTAGATTCTAATGCTAACCAAAACATTAAAAATGTAGAATATATAGAAGTTTCTGCTCAGCGTTTCGCCCATTATTTTGGCGCACAAGGTGTGGTAGAAGCCTCGTCTAATGCGCAAATATCATCTGAAAGCCCAGGCAGAGTTACTAAGGTGTATGTTAAAACAGGTCAAAGCGTTAAAACAGGGCAAGCGCTTTTTAGGATGGATAACAGTGTATTGAACAGCAATACGCAAGAAATAGACAATCAAATTGCGTTAGCTGAAGATGTATTTAAGCGCCAAAAAGCATTACACGACCAAGACATAGGAGCCGAAATTGATTTTATTACAGCTAAAAACAACCTAAGCGCCTTAAAGCTTAAAAAGAAAAGCGTATTGGCTCAATCTGCTAAAGCAGTGGTCTATGCCCCTTTTACTGGAGTGGTTGATGGGGTAATGGTGAAAGAGGGTCAAATGGCCTCGCCTGGTTTTCCGGTTATGCGGTTAATCGGGACGAGTAAACCCTATATTAAAGCAGAGCTTTCAGAAGCCCATTTATCAAATGTACACCAAGGCCAAATGGTTTTGGTAGACATTCCTTCTATTCAGAAAAAAGCAGAGGCCAAAATAAGCCGCATTGGCCGTTTTATAGATCCAAACAACAGAACCTTTGCCGTTGAAATTGATGCCGCACATTTAAAGGTGAATATATTGCCTAATCAACTGGTGTATTTACATGTGAATGATTACGTGAATGATTCTGCGCTTGTAGTTCCATCATGGGTGATTCAGCAAGATGCACAAGGAGAAGATTATGTTTATGTGGCTCAAAAAGATCAGGCAAAAACCAAAGCCATAAAAACCATTGTTCATACATCAAAAACACAAAATGACAGCACAGAGATTTTGAGTGGCATTCAATCAGGAGATTGGGTCATTACGAGTGGGTCTAGATTACTTACTAATGGTGAGCAAATTAAACTTTTAGAGACAAAGTAAATCCATGAAAGAAGAAAAAAAACTTAAGTCTTTTGGTTTATCTACCCTTTCTGTTAAAAACAGGAGCACGGTATTTTTTATCACTTTTTTAATTGTTCTTTTTGGTGTAGTAGCTTATAATACCATGCCTAAAGCTGCATTTCCTGACATTGTATTGCCTCAAATTTATGTAGGGGTGGCTTATCCTGGGAATGCGCCTTTAGATATGGAAAAACTCATTACCCGACCTATTGAAAAAGAAATAAAGTCGGTAAACGACGTAGATAAAGTAACCTCTACTTCTACCCAAGGCTACGCAATGGTCCTTACAGAATTCGATTCTAAAATAGCGCCTTCAATAGCCCTACAACGCATTAAAGATGCCGTAGATAAAGCCAAAGCACAACCGGGCTTTCCGACTGATTTACCTGTAGAGCCCAATATCTTTGAAATGAATTTTTCAGAGTTTCCAATTCTCAATGTAAACCTCTCGGGCGATTACTCACCGCAGCGTCTCAAAAAATATGCAGAGTACCTAGAAGATGAGCTTGAAAGTATTGATGAGATATCAAAAGTAGAGATTAGAGGCATTCAAGAAAAAGAAGTTGAGGTTTTAGTAAATCGCTATCAGATGGAAGCCTTAAAAATTTCTTTTGGCGATATTGAACAAGCCGTAAGTTCTGAGAATTTGACTTTGGCAGGGGGTGAAATTTTGATGGGCGGATTCAAACGCGCCATACGTGTCGTAGGAGACATAAGCTCGCCAAGCGAATTAGGCGATATTATCGTGAAACGAGAAGCTCAAAAAATAGTCTACTTAAAAGACATTGCTCAAATTAGATTTGGGTTTAAAGCGCCATCTTCTTTTGCGCGCGAATTCCACAAGCCCGTTTTAATGCTCGATGTCATAAAAAAATCGGGGGCCAATCTTTTGGCCGCTACCGATAAAATTTATAAAACCATAGAAGACGCGCAAACAGATTATTTTCCGAAAAATTTGCAAGTGACCATCTCAAACGATTTGTCTACCGATACCAGAAATCAGGTCGATAATTTATTGAACAGCATCATTTTTGGGGTCTTGTTGGTGGTTTTGGTCTTGATGTTTTTCTTGGGGCTTAAAGACGCTGTTTTTGTTGGGGTAGCTATTCCGCTCTCAATGCTGATGAGTTTTATGATTTTAGCGGCTATGGGTGTAACGATTAATATGATTGTGCTCTTCTCTTTGGTTTTGGGCCTTGGGATGCTTGTAGATAACGGGATTGTGGTGGTTGAAAATGTACACCGCCTAATGAAAGAAGGATACCCTAAGAAACAAGCCGCTATTTACGGAGTTGGTGAAATTGCTTGGCCTATTATTGCGTCTACCGCCACTACTTTAGCGGCCTTTTTACCTATGATTTTTTGGCCCGGCATGATGGGTGAATTCATGGGGTATTTACCCATTACACTAATCATTGTTTTGGGGTCTTCGCTTTTTGTGGCCTTAGCGATTAACCCAGCATTAACCTCTTTTATGAATATTGACCCGATAGAAGATGTCGATCAAAAAGCGGTAAAATTCCGTAATCGTTTTTTAATCTCCGCTATCGGATTATTTATTATTGTATTACTTGGTTTTTTTGGGGGGATTGACATTTTTGAAAAGATAACCCCTTTACGAGTGATCAGCGTGTTTTTCTTTGTATTGTTTGGATTTATGTTTTTGTTTTATCGATTCTTTTTAGGGATGTCAGAAAAAGTCAAAAACCATTACCTTCCGCTTTTAGAAGAAAAATACAAGGTGTTTTTAGCCACTATTTTATCAGGCAAAAGACCACGGTTAATCTTTGGGGGGATGTTTGTACTCTTGTTTTTATCTTTTTTACTCATTGGATTATTTACGCCCAAAGTAGAGTTTTTTCCAATCAATATGCCAAAATATGTGAATGTGTTTATAGAAAGGCCTGTCGGGGCAGATATTGCACAGGTCGATAAGATCACTGAAAAAATTGAATATAAAGTAGCTAATCTTTTAAAAAAATATGAAATCACGGAAGATTCTACCAAACAAAACTTTTTAGTGAAAAGCTTTATCTCTCAGGTTGGCGAAGGAACCTCAGATCCTGCCGCAGGCCCATCTTTGGGTGCCACACCCAATAAAGCCCGTATCCAGGTTTCTTTTGTAGAATTTAAAGACCGTAAAGGCATCAGTACCCAAGAGGTATTAGAAGAAATAAGAGAGGCAACCACTGGTTTTGCTGGAGTGTCGGTTTCAATCGCAAAAGACCAGGCTGGGCCTCCAATGCCTCCGCCCATTAATATGGAATTAAGCGGCGAAGACTATCATCAAATAATGAATGCCGGAGTAGAGTTAAAAAAGTTTATTATCAGTAAAAACATTCCGGGCATTGACAACCTAAAGTTAGATGTTGATGTCAATAAACCAGAGCTTATTATAGATATAGACAGAGAAAAAGTGCGGCGTTTAAATTTGAGCACCTATCAGGTGGCGGCAACGCTTCGCACAGCCTTGTATGGCAAAGAAATTTCGCGTTATAAAGAAAAAGACGATGAATACGACATCAATATAAGATTAGACCAGCGCTTCAGAAATAATTTAGAAGAGCTCATGAACCAAAAGATCACCTTTAGAGATCAAACCAACGGCAGAGTGCGTCAAATACCTATATCCTCAGTGGCCACCCCTCGTTACACCTCTAATTTTACGGTAGTAAAGCGTAAAAACCACAAGCGTGTTGTTACGCTTTTTTCGAATGTAAAAGAAGGGTATAACGCCAATGAAATTGTGGCTAAAATTCAAAAAGAAGTAGACGCCTTTACCTTTCCTAAAGGGGTAGAGTATAAATTCACCGGCCAACAAGAAGACCAAGCTAAAGAAATGGCCTTTTTGGGTACCGCGCTACTTATTGCTGTATTTCTAATTCTACTTATTATCGTGATGCAGTTTAATTCAATTGGTACGCCCTTTATTATAATGGGGTCTGTGGGATTTTCTTTGATAGGCGTATTCTTAGGCTTAGTGATTTTTCAGATGGATTTTATCATTATTATGACCATGATTGGCATTATTTCTCTAGCTGGTGTGGTTGTTAATAACGCCATTGTACTTTTAGATTATACAGGGCTTTTAATAGAGCGTAAAAAATTAGATTTAGGCTTAGATGAAGATGCTTTTTTACCTTCAAAAGAGCTTGTTGAGAGTGTTATTATGGCTGGTTCTAAACGTTTAAGACCAGTGCTTTTAACAGCAATAACTACCGTATTAGGTCTTATTCCGCTTGCCGTAGGGTTAAACATTGACTTTTTTAGTTTATTTACTGATTTTGATCCGAAGTTTTATCTAGGAGGCGATAATGTAGTGTTCTGGGGCCCAATGAGCTGGACGGTTATTTTTGGCCTTAGTTTTGCGACTTTTTTAACCTTAGTGGTAGTGCCCGTAATGTTTGTGTTAAAAACAAATTTGAAACGAAAACTAATGGCATAAAAAAAGCCCTTTGAAAAAGGGCTTTAAATCTTTGTTATTATTATTTTACCAAATAGGGCTACTCATATATTCAGGCTTTATTTCAGTGAGTTCCATTAATTGGCAATCACAAGGAGCAGCAGCCTCAACATTAGTACAAGGGCCTTTATCTACAACAGCTTCATTACCCTCTTGTCCGTCATCAATAAAATGAGAAATATTTGACAATACTTTACCGCCAAACAAGACTTCTTCGCCCGCATTTTTGTATTTATTAGGCAAGTTGCACGCGTAGTAGTGGGTTTGCCCGTATTTAATAAGATATTCTCCCCCCTTTTGAACTACAAATCCAACAGCGTTCCCGATAGATCTAGAACTTGTTCGGTCAGAATAATAAGGGTCACAAATTTCCATAAGCTCCTCTTCGTCTTTTTCGCAGGAAAACACCAAAAAACAAGCAGATAAGGTTGCCAATGTGTAAAAGAAGGTTAATTTTTTCATAATTAGTATTTTATCATTGTAACGATAAATACTTAAAAAGGTTACACCCCTTTTTTATGCGGTGACCTGTTTAGAAGATAAAGACCTAATGTAGAATAAAAGGCCTTGCACATTAGTATGCCCCATGGCTTTAAAAGCATTTACATAGTGGATCACTTGGGCGATATCTTTCTTTGATTCTTTTCCGGTTTTAAAGTCTAGAATAAAGACTTTTTTTTCTGTAAACACAACCTTGTCGGCTCTGCATAATTCTTGATTATGATCAATAAATGAAAGCTCATTGTGCGCGGTGACTGTATTAGAAAAAAACAATTCTAAATCAGAATGCCCAACAATTGATTTGATGATTTTTTGATACACCGGCTTTTCATTTTTTAACTCCTGATGATTTAGAAAATACCAATCTAAAACCCTTTCAACATCTTTGGGGGTATAAATATGCGATAACAAATCATGCACCACAATGCCTTTTTCTATATGCTTTTCTAGTGGAGGTTTTAAGTATGAATAGTCGTAAGTATAGTCTAAAGGGGATAACTTTTTTATTTTTTTTTCGGGGGGATGCGCGGGGATGTCGGTTGTATTTTGTTTCTTTTTTTCAGGCAAGAGACCTAATGTATAGGCTTGTTTTACGGTGTCAAACTCTGGTTTATTTTCTATAAAATCGGTTAGGTATTTTGCTAATTTTTTTGGGGCATCATAAAATCCGATTAATACTTCAGAGGCTCTTGTAAAAGCGACATATAACACATTGACTTCATCTAAAAAATCTTCTTGTTCTTCAGCGCTATACAAAGCAGCAAACCGAGTGTCAGAAAGTACTTTTTGTTTAGGTAAGATGGCAGAAAAAGAGCGGCTTTTTTTGGGATGTTCTGGCGTGGTCCAAATCAGGTCTTTGTGCGCTTGAGTGCTCCATTCAATACTAGGCAGAATAACAACTGCTGATTCAAGACCTTTTGATTTGTGAATAGTCATTAGTTTAATGGCATTTTCATCTGTTTCGCTAGAAATACTCAAAGACTCTTTTTCATCTTCAATGTAATCCAAAAAAGCAGGAATAGATTCATTTTTTTTATCTTGATAGGCCAATACAACATCTAAAAAGGCTGTGTAGTACACATTTGGGATGTGCTCAAAACAAGGCAATGCAAAAAGGGATAAACAAATTTCATATAAGGATAACCCAGTTAAATTTTGTAGTTCTAAACCCACTACATTTTTTATGAATGTATGTCTAAACTCCTGATCTTTAATACAAGAAAAAAGATCTTTAGCAGGGATGTCTATGCAGTTATTTAAGTGTGCAAATAAGTTGGTGCAATACACTGGGTTATCTACTTCGCTTATATAGCGCAAAAAGCTAAGCAAAAGCGTGATGCTTTTGTTTTCAAGTAATAGTAATTGTTCAGAAGAAGAGGTTTTATACCCCATAGATCTTAGCGATTCTTCTATAAAAAGAAGAGCTGCTTTTTTTCTTGTTAAAATTAAGATATCACTTGGGGTATAGTGGGCCTCTAACAAACGGTCAATTTGTTTTTTTAACTCTTGTATTGATTGATTTTTATGTACTTTCTTAAAATAAACCTGTCCGCTCACTGATTTTTGGACTTTTTGCTCTAAGCCTTTATAAATACTTTGATGATGGTCAGATAAAAAAGGTTTTAAATACGTAAAAAAAGCATTGTTAAACTCAACAACATGTTTTGCGCTTCGGTAGTTTGTGTCTAATAATTTAGTGCTTACAAATTGTTTTTTTTCATTTTCAAGGCCAATAAAATTCTGCACATCTCCGCCTCTAAATCTATAGATGGCCTGCTTTGGATCACCCACGATCATATTGCCAAATCCTTTTGAAAGGCTTTCTTCTACAAGTGGCCACATATTTTGCCATTGTAAAGTAGAGGTGTCTTGAAATTCATCAATTAAAACATGTTCATACCAAAGCCCAACTCTTTCATAGACAAACGGGATAGGCTCTTCTAACACAATCTGAGAGATCTTTTTACTAAATTCTGAAAGGTGAAT
Organism: Flavobacteriales bacterium; assembly: GCA_020629755.1. Lineage (GTDB taxonomy): Bacteria > Bacteroidota > Bacteroidia > Flavobacteriales_G > JALEGO01 > JAHDHZ01. The sequence continues at coordinate 55,113 of JAHDCS010000004.1, forward strand.
AACATTTAGTTTTTCATACAAGTGGCTAATCTTTTGTTGTAGCGCACTTAACATTAAAAACGGATAAATGGTTTTTAAAGAAAGCCTGGATAATACATAAGGCTCAAAGTGCTCATCTAAAAATGCAGTGATTTCCTCAAAAAAGGATAAACAGTCTTTGTTTTCTGGATGATCTTTCTTAAAAAAAGAACCTGAATCGTACTGTTTAATTAATGATTTTGAAGGATATATTTTGGAGAATTCTAACAGGATTTTTTTACCAAAATAGTAACGGTTAGCATAAGCCTTTATGCTTTGTGTTTTGCCCCCTTTAAAAAGCTCAAAGTTTAGAGGGTATAACTTTTTTTTAAGGGCACTGCAAAGGGTAAAAAAACGGCGTTCAAACTCAATGAGCGTGCTGTTTATTTTTTTTTCAACGGTTTTATACTCGCTAATCCAAGGCATTTCTTTGCTGAGATTTGCCCATGATTTTTCTTCTAATAACAACAACGAAAGGGCTTGAATTTTTTGTTCAATCTTCCAAGATTCATTTTGGGTAAATACACTTTCACAAAACCGATCAATAACATGTGTGAGTGATTCATCTTTGCTGTATTCTTCTAAGAGCTGTGTGGTGGCTTTTTCACATATTTTTCTTGAATCTAATTCAATTTGATGTTGTAAAGAAATTCCTAATTCAAAAGAAAAGCTTTTAGCAATGCGGTAAATAAATTTATCGATTGTTAAAATAGAGATGTCTGAAAAATTATAAAGCATATGTTCAAGCACTTTTTGGGCCCTTGCAAAAAGTGTAGTATGGTCTATGGCTAACGCGTCAATAAGCTGAATGCTCAGATCGCTTTTTTCTTTATTTGCTAATTTTTTAAGGGCGCTTAAAATGCGCTCTAGCATCTCTTGGGTCGCTTTGTTTGTAAAAGTGATGGCTAAAATATGCTTGTAATTTGCTGCGTGTTGGTTTTTTAGAGCATACTTTAAATAGGTTTTTACTAGTGTATAGGTTTTTCCAGATCCGGCAGAAGAGTAATATACAGTTAATGGTTTATGGCTTGCCACGTTACAAAACAATAATAATATACAAGGTAGAAAAATTTTCCATGAAGTCTTCGGGCTTTATAAAGCATTCATCATCCCTCCTGAAAAAAATAAAATAGTATATTTGAAAGGATTGTAAACCACTTGATTATGTCACAAAATCGCCCTTGGCTCGCCCATTACCCTGAAGGAATACCAGCAAACGTTAATGTAGATGGCTATCAGAGCTTAACACAGATGTTAAGTGAAGTTTTTCAAAAATATAGCGCACAACCCGCCTTTAGTTGCATGGGTAAAACATTGAGCTTCAAAGAAATTGATACTCTTTCTACTCAATTTGGGGCCTATTTACATCATCTTGGCCTTGAAAAAGGCGACCGTATTGCGCTGATGATGCCAAATTTATTACAATACCCTATTGCGCTTTTTGGAGCGCTAAAAGCAGGTTTAATCGTAGTGGCAACAAATCCGCTTTATACACCTAGAGAAATGAAGCATCAGTTTACAGATTCTGGGGCTAAAGCCATTGTAATTTGTGAAAATTTTGCTTCAAATCTTCAAGAAATCATAGGAGAAACGGATATAAAACATGTGATCACCACCTCTATAGGCGAATTGTTAGGAGGCGTAAAAGGGAGCGTGGTTAACTTTATGGTGCGTAAGGTAAAGCGCATGGTGCCGGCGTATTCGATTAATAATAAAATTGAGTTTAAAACAGCACTTAAAGAAGGCAAAAAGTATTCGATTCCTCAAATGGAATTTAAACCAAATGATACCATTTTATTGCAATATACTGGCGGGACTACAGGGGTTTCTAAAGGGGCTGAATTAACCAACAGAAACCTTTTGGCTAATATGCTACAGTTAAAGGCCATTATGGAACCTTATTTAAAGGGCAAGAGCAATGATTGCTTATGCCCCCTTCCAATGTATCATATTTTTGCACTGTCATGTAATTGCTTAACACTCATGTCTTTAGGTGGGCACAATGTGCTTGTGACCAATGCCAGAGATTTAAGCTCGGTGATTAAAGAATTTAAAAATTATAAAATTACTTTGATGACCGGAGTTAATACCTTATTTAATGCGCTGTTAAACCACAAAGATTTTGGGTCGGTTGACTTTTCGTCTTTACGCATCACTGTTGGTGGAGGGATGGCTGTACAAGACGCAGTTGCTAATAAATGGAAAGAGGTGACTGGGTGTTTTCTATGCGAGGGATATGGCATGACAGAAGCCTCGCCAGTTGTAAGTGCTAATCCGTTTGATGGCTCCGGGATTATTGGTTCAGTAGGGATGCCTATTCCGTCAACAGATTTTAGGGTTGTAGATGAAGATGGTAAAGTATTGCCAGAAGGCGAGGTAGGTGAAATTCAGGTACATGGCCCACAGGTTATGAAAGGGTACTACAACAAGCCCGAGGAAACCAAAAAAGTATTAACCTCTGATGGGTGGCTCTCTACAGGAGATATTGGTAAAATGATTGATAGAGGTTACTATAAGATAGTTGATCGAAAAAAAGACATGATTTTGGTTTCTGGGTTTAATGTATTTCCGAACGAGGTCGAAGATGTGCTGGTAAAGCACCCAAAAATTTTAGAAGCCGCTGTGATTGGCAAACCTGATTCAAAATCAGGTGAAGTAGTGAAGGCATTTATTGTAAAAGGCGATAAATCGCTTACAGAAAAAGAAGTATCAGAGTACTGTAAAGAAAATTTCACAGGCTATAAAAAACCTAGATATATTGAGTTTAGAGCAGAATTACCTAAAACCAACGTGGGTAAAATATTACGAAGAACCCTAAGAGAAGAAGAAATAGCTAAAAATCAGTAATTTTGTAAAAACATCTTTTATGAAAAAGCTACTCGTTTTCTCTACAACCATTTTTTCTCTTCTTGTATTTTCTTCTTGTCAAAAATGCAAAACCTGTACATATACTGCACAAGACCCTACTAACCCATCTGATTCATCAAGAGTGGTTGAGGTTTGTGAGAAAGGGAGGCTTTTTGATAATGCCATTGAACGTTACGAGACTAACAATTGGGTTTGTGAATAATTTCAGGCTTCTCTTTTGTGTTCTTTTTGTTTTTACCTTTTCTTGTAAAAAAGATAAAGCCTTAAAACAGTTTAATCTTTTTTATGATTCACAGAATGTAGACGCTCCACTAAGAGAGCCAGGCAATCATTATTTTGGCGTGCTTTTTAATAACAACACCTTATCTGAATATACCGGACAAAGCATCAAAGAAATAGCGTTTTACACTAAAGATACCCCTGACCAAACAACATTGCGGATTTACAGAACATCTGATGATTTGCTTTTGACCGATCAGCTCTTGTATTCTGAAAATGTTGATGTAAAATCAGAAAGCTGGAATTACATTAGCTTATCCGAATCTGATTTTATTGATATTGACAACAGCTCACAAATTTTTATTTCCATAAGAACAGCACAAACTACCTCGCAGAGCGTAATGGGCTGCGATGGTGGGCCAATTACTTCTGGGGCTAATCTCTATAGCACAGACAATGTTAATTACTATTCTTTCATAGATTTAGAACCTGGCGTAAATGTAAACTGGAACATCAGAGCCTTTGTCGATTAGAGTTCTTTTCAAAACCTCAATTAATATTCCTGGGTAAGAAAGAGCTTGTCTTATAGCTCCTTATATAGGATCTTTTAAAACATCAGACTCAAAGACATAAGCGGGAGGTATATTTTGAAATACGCGATGTTTTTTTACATTACCGAATATTTCTTTGTACAAACCTAAAATGGTTGTAGCATAATGAATTTGTAACCACTTGCCTTTCGATTTGATATGCCGCTTGACTCCATAGATTATTTTTTTTGCTTTTTCTCTTGAAAAGATCACAAAAGGGATGGCGCTCACTACATGGTCAATTTGCTTTATGAGGTGCCGCTCTAAAATCTGATCTATTTCTTCAACTGAGGCATTTTCTATGATTAGTCTTGGGTCATTGATGTTTTGTAAAGCTTTACAGAATTCTTTATTAAGTTCAATGGCTATAAGATTAGAATCAGACGATATGCGGTGCAATATAGCCCTTGTGATTGCGCCATCTCCCGAGCCAAGTTCAACAACTGTGATGCTCTTATTGTAAGGGAGTAAGCTCGCTGCTTTATAGCTTAATTTTTTTCCACTTTGGGTAATGGTGCCTACTTGGCTAAAATGCAGGATACTCTTTACAAAAAATTTAAGTTTACTTAACAAAAGTAGTATTAAGATTCTTTGCTTATAGAAGCTTTCAAAAACTCTCTGTTCATTCGCGCGATGTTTTCTAAAGAAATTTCTTTGGGGCACTCCACAGCACAAGCACCTGTATTTGTACAGTTGCCAAATCCTTCTTCATCCATTTGATTCACCATGTTTAAAGCGCGTGATTTTCTTTCAGGATCGCCCTGAGGCAATAAGGCTAATTGAGAGACTTTTGCCGACACAAAAAGCATCGCAGATGCGTTTTTGCAGCTTGCTACGCAAGCTCCGCAACCTATGCAGGTTGCGGCGTCAAAAGCCTTGTCTGCATTTTCTTTTTCAATTGGGGTGGCGTTGGCATCAATGGTGTTTCCAGAAGTATTTACCGAAACAAATCCGCCGGATTGTATGATGCGATCAAAAGCTGAGCGATCTACCACTAAATCTTTTATAACCGGAAAAGCAGTGCTGCGCCAAGGCTCAATGTATATGGTGTCGCCATCCTTAAACGAACGCATGTGTAATTGACAAGTCGTAACGCCTCGTTTGGGCCCGTGGGCGCGTCCATTAATGTACATAGAACACATCCCGCAAATACCTTCTCTGCAGTCGTGGTCAAAAGCTACAGGCTCTTCTCCTTTTTCGATGAGTTGTTCATTTAATACATCCATCATCTCTAAAAAAGACATATCACCATCAATACCATCAACCGGATACGTTTGAATAGCGCCTTTGTCTTCAGGGCCTTTTTGTCTCCATATTTTAAGGGTTAATTTCATAAGTCTTTATTTATATGATCTTGTTTTTAACTCTACTTCTTTAAACGTAAGCTCTTCTTTATGAAGTTTAGCTTTGCTGGGCACTTCATTGTATTGCCAAGCAGCCACATAGGCGTAGTTTTTATCGTCTCTAAGCGCTTCGCCTTCTTTGGTTTGGTATTCTTCTCTAAAATGCCCTCCGCAACTTTCTTTTCGATCTAAAGCATCTTTAGCAAAGAGTTCTCCAAGTTCTAAGAAGTCTGCCACTCTACCTGCTTTGTCTAATTCAGGATTAAATCCATTTACCTCTCCAGGCACCTTTACGTTAGCCCAAAAATCTTCTCTGATTTCTGTAATTTCTGCAATGGCTTCTTTTAAGCCTTTTTCATTTCGTGCCATCCCTACTTTATCCCACATCACCTTGCCAAGCCGTTTATGAAAATGATCGACTGATTTAGTACCGTTGTTGTTAATAAGCTTTTCGATGCGCTCTTTTACGCTTTGTTCTGCCTGAGAAAAAGCCTCAGAAGTTGTATCTATAGCGCCTGTTCTAATGTCTTTTGAAAGATAATCCCCAATGGTATAGGGCAGCACAAAATACCCGTCTGCCAAGCCTTGCATGAGAGCTGATGCACCTAATCTATTTGCGCCATGATCAGAAAAATTAGCCTCTCCACAGGCATACAACCCTTCTACATTGGTCATTAAATTATAATCCACCCATAAGCCGCCCATGGTATAGTGCACTGCTGGGTAAATCTTCATAGCGGTAAAATAGGGGTCGTCGTCTGTGATTTGCTTGTACATATCAAACAGATTGCCATATTTCGATTTCACTACTTCTCTCCCCATGTCTTTTATTTGTTGGGGGGATGGATTTTTAATGTTTTTTACATTGGCTTCAAGATTACCGTAACGCTCAATAGCAGAAGCAAAATCTAAAAAGACGGCATTGCCTGTTGAATTTACACCAAATCCGGCATCGCAACGTTCTTTAGCTGCTCTAGAAGCTACATCTCTTGGTACAAGATTTCCGAAAGACGGATAACGCCGTTCTAAATAATAATCTCTGTCTTCTTCAGAGATGTCTTCAGCTTTTTTAGTTTTATTAATAATGGCCTGGCAATCTTCTTTTTTCTTAGGCACCCATATCCGTCCATCGTTTCTGAGCGATTCACTCATAAGGGTTAATTTAGATTGATGCTCTCCTGATACAGGAATACAGGTCGGATGTATTTGTGTATAGCAAGGATTGGCAAAATAGGCGCCTCTTCTGTGCGCCTTCCAAGCAGCTGACACGTTTGAGCCCATGGCGTTAGTTGATAAAAAGAAGACATTTCCATATCCCCCCGAACACAACACTACTGCATGTGCTCCGTGGCGTTCGAGTTTACCTGTAATTAAATTTCGCGCAATGATTCCTCTAGCTTTACCCTCTACAGTAACCACATCCATCATTTCATGACGGTTATACATGGTGACTTTTCCTTTGGCAATTTGACGTGAGAGTGCAGAATATGCTCCTAAAAGCAATTGTTGACCGGTTTGGCCTTTCGCATAAAAAGTTCTAGATACCAATACCCCACCAAATGATCGGTTGTCTAATAACCCACCATAGTCTCTTGCAAAAGGCACGCCTTGAGCCACACATTGATCAATAATATTGGCTGAAACTTCAGCTAGTCTATAGGTATTGGATTCTCTTGATCGGTAATCACCGCCTTTAATGGTGTCGTAAAAAAGCCGAAAGGTAGAATCGCCGTCGTTTTGGTAATTTTTGGCTGCATTTATGCCGCCTTGAGCCGCAATTGAGTGCGCTCTTCTGGGCGAGTCTTGAAAACAAAACGCTTTGACATTATAGCCCATTTCAGCAAGGGATGCTGCTGCTGAGCTACCGGCAAGCCCCGTGCCAATAACGATAACGTCGATAAGTCTTTTGTTAGCTGGGTTTACAAGATTGATATCATTCTTGTGGTTGGTCCATTGGTCTTTGAGAGCGCCTTTGGGCGTAACTGATTTTAAACTAGCCATGTGTTAATACTTAAAGTATATGGTTAATGGAATAATTGCAAAACCTATTGAAATAAGTATACTAAATGCTATTCCAGCAAAAGAAATAATAGAATTGTACTTTGAATGATTTAATCCTAATGATTGAAAAGCCGAGGTAAAGCCGTGTGAAAGATGCAAGCCCAGCGGCAACATACAAACCACATAAAGAATGACATACCACAATTGTTTAAAGGCATTGTATACTTCAGAGTAAAGATCTTTTACAACGGTGCCGTCTGCTAAAGTATAGGTGGGGATTTCTCTGGAATGCATGCCCGCCCAAAAGGCCCATAAATGAATGACCAAGAACACTAAAATAGCCGTGCCTAAAACGCCCATATAACGAGAGGTCCATACAGAATTAGCAGAAGGTTTGTTGTAGGCGTATTTTTCTTTTCTAGCGGCATTATTTTTAACCGTAAGCATTATCCCATCAATGGCATGAAAGAGAATACTCGCATAGGTTAAATACGAAAGAATTTTTACAGCCGGAAAGGTGGTCATAAATAATGCATAGGCATTAAAAGCGTCTTTTGCTTCATTTGGGGGCAATAACAACTGAAGGTTTCCGGCGAGGTGACCCACTAAAAAAATACATAAAAACAAGCCCGAGGCTGCCATCCAGTATTTCTTAGCCAAAGAAGATTTTATAAAAAAAGAATTTGCCATTTTACTCTATAGCTTTTGATTAAAACAAAACTACAAAGTAAATGTTCTTAGCCAAGAAGTTTTTAAGGTTTTTGAAGACCTAATAGATAGAATAAAGATTACGTAATTAGATTATCAGAGGTGTAGAAGGCAGTCAGCTTGTTTATTTTTTAACAAACTGCTCTGTTTTGTTGTCGTAATTTACGTAGTAAATGCCTTTTTTAAAGCTTTGGCAATCTACGCTAGACGAATATCCTTTTTTAACAATATTACCATATGAATCATAGATTTCATACATGGTTTCACCAGTAAACTGAAGGGTTTCTTTAATTTTAAGTTCTCTTACTGCAATTTCTTCTGAATTGTTTCTAAACCGAGCTGTTTTAGAAATATTAGGCTTTTGCGTATAATCCATTTGTTTTACACGAAACTGATTTTCGCCCGAATGTGGGGTAACTTCAAATTGGTAGGTCGATCCATTTGCACCGCCTTTACCATCTACTTCGCCAATGCGAATCCATTTGTTCCATCTAAATTGCTCTACAAGAAAAGGCAATTTGCCAGATTCATTTTTTGTGATCCATGACAGAGTATTATTAGCCACTTTGATAGACGTAATTTCAAAGGTGCTTCTTGGTTTTAATACTTCTGGGTTTAACACCTTGGGGCGGCAGTCGTCTTTGTGTTCTAAAGAGATAATCACTTTTTCACCCATATTAAGATTAAAATTTTGAAGGTCAATCTCAAAGGCACTTGAGTTTACCTCATCGGTTGTGACTTGACCATTTATTTTTATTTCAAAGGTGCAAAAACCAACGCCAGTACCAGAAAACGGGTTCTGTACATAAACGTTTTTTCCTTGAAAACTCCCTTCAAGAAGAATGGTTCCGGCATTAAGTGTTGAGGCTAAAAACAAAGCAACACCAACTAAAATAGACGAGTAGAAATAATTCTTTTTCATGCTTTTACATAACATAGTAAACAAATATATATAAATAGACTTTACAATGAAAGCTTCATTCAATTAGTTTTGAAAAGAACTCTTAAATAAGCCCTAACTCTAACTGTGCTTCTTCACTCATCATGTCTTTTTCCCAAGGGGGTTCGAAGGTAATTTCCATTTCAACCTCCGTAATTTCTTTTAATTCTTTTATAGCCAATTCTATTTTACCCGGAATAACTTCTGCTTCAGGGCAAGAGGGCGAGGTAAGTGTCATAAGCACATGCACAGATGTATCAGACTTAGAAGTGATATCGTAAATTAACCCTAATTCATAGACATCTACTGGTATCTCTGGGTCGTATACCGTTTTTATTTTTTCTATGATTCTATTTTCTAAATCTTTATCCATCATAGGTGTTTTTCAGCATCGCTTTTAATGCGTTGTATCATCGCCATAAGACCATTGGATCGGTTCATAGACAAATGTGCTTTTAAGCCAATTTTTTCTATAAAAAAAAGATCTGCATCTAAAATTTCCCGGGGTGCTTTTTGATTTAAAACCTTTAATAATAGCGCTACAATCCCCTTGGTAATCATGGCGTCGCTATCGGCTTTAAAATTCATTATCCCAGCATTAAAATCAGATTTTAGCCATACTTTTGACTGACATCCTTTTACTAAAAGGTGGTCTTTTTTTTCGCGGTCTAACATCCCCCCAAATTCTTTACCCAAATCAATAATATAGCTGTATTTATCCATCCAATCGTCAAAGAGTTCAAACTCACTGATTATTTCTTCTTGTATAGCCGCAGTAAAATTCATGCTAAAATTGTTATGCATTTATTAAGGGCTGTCACAAACCGATCAATTTCATCTATAGTATTGTAAAAACTAAAAGACGCACGCAAAGTAGAATCAACACCAAGAGCATCTAAAAGCGGTTCAGTACAGTGCTTGCCTGTGCGAAGAGCAAAACCTTGTTGGTCAAGAAGTGTGCCTAAGTCGTATGGATGAATGCCCTTTACTGTAAAAGAGATAACCGACGCTTTTTGTTTGGCAGTACCATAAATGGTGAGCCCCTCAATGTTTTCAAGGGCAGTAGTCGCATAGTTTAATAATAAGTCTTCCTGTTTTTGTATAAACGCAAACCCAATATTTTCTACATATTCAATGGCAGATTTAAAGGCAATTACTCCGGCAATATTTGGCGTGCCTGCTTCAAATTTAAAAGGCAAATCGTTGTAGGTGGTCTGTTCAAATTTTACTGTTTTAATCATGTCGCCTCCGCCTTTATATGGGGGGATGGCATTTAGATATTTTTCTTTGCCATACAACACACCCACTCCAGTAGGGCCAAAGAGTTTATGGGCTGAGAAGCAATAAAAGTCGGCATCAAGGTCTTGTACATCAACGGAGCCATGCGCTACTGCCTGTGCGCCATCAATTAACACTGGAATGTTTTTTTGATGGGACAGATCAATAATCTCTTTAATAGGATTTACAACACCTAATGTATTAGAGATGTGATTAAGAGCTACAATCTTAACTTTATTGGTTAAAAGGCTTTTAAATACATCAAGGTGCAAAGAACCATCTGGTTTTATAGGCACCACCTTAATGATTGCACCATAGTGTTCAGCAGCCATTTGCCAGGGTACAATATTAGAATGGTGTTCGAGCTCAGTGATTATAATATGATCGCCCTTTTGTACATATTTTTTACAGAAGCTTTGGGCCACTAAATTAATAGCCTCTGTTGTGCCTGAAGTAAACACAACTTCATGGGCGTGTTTAGCGCCTATGAAAGACTGAATTTTTTTACGAGATGCCTCATATAAATCTGTTCCGATTTGACTTAAATGATGCACCCCTCTGTGAATATTACTGTACGAGTTTTTGTAATACTCACTAAGCGTATCTATAACTACTTTAGGCTTTTGAGTGCTGGCGGCATTATCAAAATAAACAAGGGGATATTTGTTAATCGTTTTAGATAAAATCGGAAAGTCTTCACGGATTGCGTCTATGTGGGTCAGCAAATCAGGCATTGAAGAATAGGTCAGCTGTACTTTGAAATTCGTCTAACACCATCTTGTAATCAATCCCCTGAAAGACCTCTAAAGCAAAACCTTCTAAAAGAAGTTTTCTAGCTTCTTTTTCAGACAAGCCTCTTGAACGCAGATAAAACAAAGCTTCTTTATCAAGCGCACCTGTGGTGCAGCCATGTGAACACTTTACATCGTCGGCATAAATTTCTAGTTCAGGTTTAGCGTAAATAGTAGCCTGGTCACTCATGATAATGCCCGCAGAAGACTGATAAGCATTGGTTTTTTGAGCGTCTTTATACACATGTACTTTGCCGTTAAACACACAAGTCCCTTTCTTTTCAGCCAATAACTTATAAAGCTCAGAACTCTCACAATGAGGCACTAGATGTTCAATTTTAGTGTGGTGGTCAATATGATTAGAGTCTGAAGCGAGCTGAAGCCCATTGATTTGTCCAAAACCATTTTCGCCATTGAGTTTTAGATTGATATTACTTCTAATTTGAGCACCTCCAGTAGAGACACTAAAAATATGACACTTAGACGCTTTTGAAAGATCAGCCGTTAATTGTTGGTGTAAAAACCCTTCAGCACTAATGGTTTCAAAGTTGTAAAAATTAACCTGAGCATGCGTTTCAACATCTAAATAGGTAGAAAGATTTAAATAAGTATTGCTCGCATTTTCTCCATAAATGACTTTTTGAACAAAAGAGGCGTTTGTATTTTCAGATAATTTTATTTCAATGTCCGCACATGCGCCTTGATTATTTTCTTCTAAAACATGTAGAATCAGATAAGGCTTTTCAGCACTCTGATTATCTTTTAAGACAATGCGCGTATTCTCTTTTGAAAAGAGTTGATTCACTGAACCAATAAAGACATTGTTTTCTTTTTTTCGGGGGGATGAAGACTCGATCCTAATCTGTTTAGGCACTTCACTGTTTTCATGTGAAAAACATCCTCCCAAAAAAACAAAGACACCAGCATAATTGGCTTTTTCAATACCATGTTTTTCAATATCTAAACTGGATAAAACTCCACTTGGAATATCAAATCCTTTCGATTTTAAATTTCCCATAGAGGTATATTTAAAATGCTCGTCTTTTTTTGTTGGAAAATCGAGAGATTGATGTGAAAAATCTATTGTAGAGAATTCAGACATAAGGTTAGCTTAGGCTGTTTGAGGTTGTTTGGTAATCCAGTCGTAGCCTTCTTTTTCGAGTTTTAAAGCCAAGGTTTTATCGCCTGTTTTAATGATTTTACCATCGTGTAAAACGTGTACAAAATCAGGCACAATGTAATCTAAAAGTCTTTGGTAATGTGTAATCACAATAAAAGCGTTCTCTTTAGAGCGGAGTTTATTAACGCCATTAGATACCACCCGTAAGGCATCAATATCTAACCCAGAATCGGTTTCATCTAAAATAGCAAGTTTAGGCTGAAGCATGGCCATTTGAAAAATCTCATTGCGTTTTTTCTCGCCGCCACTAAACCCTTCATTAACGGCTCTTTTGGTGAGTGATAAATCAAGCTCAACGAGTTTTTGTTTTTCTTTGAGCATCAACAAGAAATCTTTAGCATTTAATTCTTTTTCACCTCTTTGTTTTCTGGCTTCGTTTATAGCGGTTTTTAAAAAAGTAGTGTTGTTCACGCCCGGAATCTCAACAGGGTATTGAAAAGCCAAAAACAATCCGGCCCAAGCGCGTTCTTCAGGAGCCATTTCTAAAAGATCATCACCTAAAAAAACAGCTGAACCGCCTGTGACCTCATAATCTTCTCGTCCAGATAAAACAGAAGCCAATGTGCTTTTACCTGCACCGTTAGGCCCCATTATAGCATGAATTTCTCCGGCATTCACCTTTAAATTCAATCCCTTTAAGATTTGTTTGTCTTCTATTTGTGCTTCTAAGCCTTTAATCTCTAACATAGGGCGATTAGTTTTTAGTGTCTTCTAATTGTTTGATGGCTTTGTTGTAAAACTTTATAACGTCACTCTGGTCAAAATCAGAACGCCGTTCTTTTTCATTGTAGGTTTCATCAAATAAATTGGCAGATTCTCCGTCTATTTTGTAATAACCCTTCCAGCCTCTGGTTTTTTTCTTTTTAGTGGTCTTGTCTTTGTCATAAAAATATTCATATTCAGTAGCATACTTCGGCACCCCTTTTTCAAGTACATATTTAGTTTCTTTATGTAAAAGTTTAGGGCCTTCGCCTTCAATATATTCTCTACCCATATGATGTATTTGGAGGGATGAGTTATTGTTGTACAAACATTTGATAAATGTTTTTTTATTGGTTAAAACCTTTTGGGTATCGCATATCATGGAGTCAGGCACATAGAGCAATTCGTCGATGAGCTCTTTAGATACTTTTTTTGAGCCTTCTTCAGTGGCAATGGTTGTGATCACTTCACCTTCTTGTTGACCCAACACAACAAGCTGGGTGAAAAGGAATAAAAAGGTTGATATGAGATGTGTTGTTTTCATAATTACAGCAATTTATCCCACACTACCTTCTAGACTAAGTGCGAGTAATTTTTGTGCTTCTACGGCAAATTCCATCGGAAGTTTATTTAATACTTCTTTTGCATATCCATTGACAATTAAACTAATTGCTTTTTCTGTGTCTATACCCCTTTGGTTGCAGTAAAAAAGTTGATCTTCTCCAATTTTAGAGGTGGTAGCTTCGTGTTCAATTTGTGCAGATTTCTCCGAGGATTCAATGTAAGGAAAAGTATGTGCGCCACACTGATCGCCTAAAAGCAAACTGTCACACTGAGAAAAGTTTCTTGCTCCGGTAGCGCCATTGGGCACTTTAACTAAACCGCGATACGAATTTTGAGATCTACCCGCTGACACGCCTTTTGAAATAATTGTGCTTTTGGTGTGCTTGCCTAGGTGGATCATTTTTGTGCCTGTATCGGCCTGTTGATAGTTATTGGTTAAGGCCACAGAATAAAACTCGCCTACAGAATAATCCCCCTTTAAAATACAAGACGGATATTTCCAGGTAACCGCAGAGCCTGTTTCTACTTGTGTCCAGGATATTTTAGACGCCTTACCAGCACACAATCCACGCTTGGTCACAAAATTATAAATACCCCCTTTGCCATTTTCATCGCCCGGATACCAATTTTGCACCGTAGAGTATTTAATTTCTGCATGATCAAGCGCAATGAGTTCTACCACTGCCGCATGTAATTGATTTTCATCGCGCATAGGCGCGGTGCATCCCTCCAAATATGAAACATAGCTCTCTTTGTCAGCGATAACTAGCGTGCGCTCAAATTGCCCAGTTTTAGCTTCATTGATTCTAAAATAGGTGCTTAATTCCATAGGGCATCGCACCCCTTTAGGGATATAGCAAAAAGATCCGTCTGTAAACACAGCAGCATTTAAAGCAGCGTAAAAATTGTCTTTATAAGGCACTACGGTACCTAAATATTTTTTAACAAGCTCAGGGTGTTTTTGTACCCCTTCTGAAAAAGAACAAAAAATAATCCCTTTTTCAGCTAATGTGTCCTTAAAGGTGGTGGCGACTGACACACTATCCATGACCACATCAACTGCTACACCAGATAAGCGCTTTTGCTCGTCTAAAGAAATACCTAGTTTATCAAAGGTTTTTAAAATTTCAGGATCTACTTGGTCTAAACTTTCAAGTTTTTTCTTTGGCTTAGGCGCGGCATAATAATGAATAGCCTGAAAATCAATGCTCGGATACTTTAGGTGTGCCCAGTGTTTGGGTTCTGAGAGTGTTTTCCAGTGATTAAAGGCTTTTAATCTATAGTCTAAAAGCCAAGTTGGTTCGCTTTTCTTTTTAGAGATCAAACGAATGATCTCTTCATTTAAACCTAGTGGCGCTTTTTCAGATTCAATGTCTGTGGTAAAGCCATAAGCGTATTTTTTAGAGGTAAATTCTTCTAATATTTGTTCGTCTGTACTCATAATGAAAAGCTCTCTCCGCAGCCACAGGTTCTATTTGCATTTGGGTTTGTAAACACAAACCCTTTGCCGTTTAATCCACCAGAATAATCAAGTTGAGTGCCCACTAAGTATAAAAAGCTCTTTTTATCGACTACAACCTTAACACCGTTGTCTTCAAACACTTTATCTGTGTCTTTTAATTCAGTGTCAAAATCAAGCTCGTACATTAAACCTGAACATCCGCCACCTTTTACGCCTACACGAATAAAGGCATTCGCTTTGCCGTCTTCTTGCATGAGTTGCAGGGCTTTGTTTTTAGCGTTTTCAGTTACTTTTATCATCCTTCTTTAGAATTATTCTAAATAAGCTAGAAGTTTTTTACAAAAATACCTAAAAATAGGTAGTGATCAAACCCTTTTGAGGGGTTTTGTTTAATTAATGGGTTTAATTTCTTTAAAAAATTTAAAAAGAGTATATTTTAACAATGAATTGCATATCAAGTGTCATGAAAAGCTATAGTACCATTTTTTTATTCGTCTTATTTTGCTCTTTTAGTAAATATTATGCACAGGTAGCGATTAATGCTACTGGTAACCCACCTGATGGCTCCTCAATGCTCGATGTGCAAAGCACTAGTTCTGGGTTCTTAGTGCCTAGAATGACTACCGCGCAGCGTACCACAATTACAAATCCGGCCTTAGGATTATTGGTATACGATACCGATTTAAACGCCTTTATGGTGAATAAAACCGAAGATGTGCACGATTGGGATATGCTTTTTGATGCGGGCGTAGGGGCAGATGGTGATGGTATTTATGATGGCGATGGCACTACCCCGGCCGGAACGGATGTAACAGTGACGGACGTGGTTAATTTTGATGCCAACACTTTAGTGATTGACGGGGTAAATAATAGAGTAGGAATTGGAACAACTACTCCAGGCCAAAAAATTGATGTAGTAGGTAATATAAGAGCAACTGGAGAAATTATCTCTACAAATGCAAATACTTTTAGATCTGTTAGAGGTAATTACGGTGTTTTTCACAGAAATGATGGCAGTAA
>JAHDCS010000055.1 GCA_020629755.1 Flavobacteriales bacterium
AAGAATCATCTACTACATTCAGGTTGCCATTACCGATGTTGTAATCGGTGTTGTATTCTGTGCCTTGGGTTAAGCCATAGTTAGATAACGAATCTGCTAAGTCTTGGAGGGATACACTTTGGGTTGAAGAATCGTCTACTACATTTAAATTACCATTACCGATGTTATAGTCTGTGTTGTATTCTGTGCCTTGCGTTAATCCATAATTAGATAATGAGTCAGCTAAGTCTTGAAGGGATACGCTCTGCGTTGATGAATCATCTACTACATTTAAGTTGCCATTACCAATGTTGTAATCCGTATTGTATTCTGTGCCTTGGGTTAAACCATAATTAGATAGAGAGTCTGCTAAGTCTTGGAGGGATACACTTTGGGTAGAAGAATCATCTACTACATTCAGGTTGCCATTACCGATGTTATAATCGGTGTTGTAACCACCCTGATTTAAATAGCCCCCTGCAAGTAATGAATCGGCTAAATCTTGCAACGATATACTTTGTGAGCCCCCGTCTTCAATTGTTAGTTTAATACTGTCTGGCACTAATCCAAACTGAAGTATTTTCTGATCATCAGAGCCTGTATTTTGAAACGAACTTACAAAATAGACCCAACGCGTGCCATCAAAATAATAAAAGAGCTTATCGCTCGTCTGATAAATCAATAGACCCGTAGCTGGCGTACCCGACGCATTCACTACAGCTGTATCAGTTCTAGGAATAAGTAACCCCTTGTCTAAGGCATAAGCATCTAAAATAGCCGTCGGGTCAGGTGTTGTGGTACCAACACCGACATTTTGCTGCGCAAAATGTCCGCCAGCTGAAACAAATATAAATACTAAAGAAAATAATAGAATTCGAATCATGTGTTCTTTCTACGGAAGTTATCCCTAGAAAGTTACTTTTTTTTTTAAGAAATCTATTGCCCGAACTCTTTTTTTTTAAACCCTTGTATTTAGAGGGTTCCTCTGCGCTCTTGCTCTCTTTCAATCGCTTCAAAAAGGGCCTTAAAATTACCCTTTCCAAAACTCTTAGCTCCTTTGCGTTGAATAATCTCAAAAAACATGGTAGGGCGATCCACTACAGGTTTAGTGAAAAGCTGCAGCAAATATCCTTCGTCATCTCTATCAATGAGTATACCTAATTCTTTAAGCGGCTCAAGGTCTTCTTCAATGGGGCCAACCCGATCTAAAAGATCATCATAATATGTGGTTGGTACATACAAAAACTCTACCCCTCTTGACTTAAGTTCATGTACCGTTTCTATAATATTATCAGTAGCAACTGCAATATGCTGTACTCCAGCTCCGTTATAAAAGTCTATATACTCTTCAATTTGAGATTTCTTTCTACCTTCAGCTGGCTCATTAATCGGAAACTTAATCCTCCCATTGCCATTACTCATTACCTTACTCATTAGAGCTGTGTATTCAGTAGAGATATCTTTGTCATCAAAACTTACAAGCTGAGAAAAACCCATCACCTTTTCGTAAAACTCCACCCATGTATTCATTTCACCCCATCCCACATTGCCGACCATATGATCGACAAATTTAAGACCTACCTCCTTTGGATTGTAGTGACTCTCCCATTTCTGAAATCCAGGCAAAAACACCCCCTTGTAATCTTTACGCTCAACAAATAAATGTATGGTTTCTCCATACGTGTAAATACCTGAGGTTACCACCTGACCATTGCTATCTTCACTGACAAGTGGCTTTTGATATGACTTTGCGCCTCTTTTAGTCGTTTCTTCCCATGATTTAGTCGCATCATCTACCCAAAGAGCAATTACTTTTACGCCATCTCCGTGCTTTGAAATATGCGCATTAATCTCACCCCCTTCAACAAGTGGAGTAGTTAAAACCAATGTTATTTTATCTTGTTTTAAAACATAAGAAACTCTGTCTTTAGAGCCTGTCTCAAGTCCTTTATAGGCTAAAGACTGAAAGCCGTAAGCTGTTTTATAAAAATGCGCAGACTGCTTAGCGTTTCCAACATACAACTCAATGTAATCTGTACCATTAATAGGCAAAAAATCTTCTTTCATATCTCTATTAAATACAAAAAGCCAGACCCTGAATAAAAAGATCTAGCTTAACCTTAAACTTTAAAGACAATAAAACGCAATAAAATTAATCTACTGTTTCTGTTTTATCAACGACTACTTTACCTCTGTAATACAACTTACCTTCTGACCAATGCGCACGATGAGACAAGTGAACTTCACCTGTAGTTTGACAAGTGGCCACCTGAGGCTCTGAAGCTTTATAATGCGTACGTCTTTTATCTCTTCTTGTTTTGGAGGTTTTTCGTTTAGGATGTGCCATAACTCTTAGTTCTTAATTTAGTTCTTCAAGGATGTTCCACCTAGGATCTTTACCAGACCCACTCCCTGAGTCTGCAAATTTATGAATAAATTCTATACTTTCCTGATCACAATCTGAAGTTTTTTCATGCACGCGCTTCATAGGAATCGCCAAACAGATAAATTCATAAATAAACGGCCTTAGGTCTATGTCAATTTGGTTTTGATCCATATAGTGGGTTTCATCCTTTTCATCTATCACTAATGGCGATGAAAATTTAACCAAAATCTTCTCTTTAAAGTGGATAGGCTGAGAATACTTGTTGGTGCATCGGTCACAAGGCAACAACACACATCCCCCCAAAGAAAAATTAAGATGCATTAAATTGATCTCTTTAACTAAAACCACCTCTAAAGCTAAGTCTAAACCTAGGGCATCTTCGACTTTAAAATCGTCTGAAAAATCACTGAGTGTAATATTAAAATTAAACTTGTGCTGACCCAAACTTAATCCAGAAAAACGAATATTAAATGGTTTGCTCATGCCTTAAAAACAAATTTAAGGCCCTTTTAATCAAAAATCAAGACTTACTAAGGCTTTATCAGAATGATTTTTGTTCTTCGGTTCAATTCTCTACCAGCCGGATTATCTGAACCATCTTCTAAGGTGTTAGGTGCCACAGGGTCTTTCTCATCAAGCCATTTTGCTTTGATTAACTTAGGTTTTACCCCATAGGCTTCAAATTTATTTTGAATAAACCGCGCACGACGTTTAGAAAGCATTTGATTGTATGACACAGCTCCTTTTGCATCTGTGTAAGATGTTAGCAGCACCTCAGTTTGATGTTCTAAGGCTATTTGCATGGCGACTAAGAGTGTTTCTTGAGAACTTAAGACAATACCTGAATGATCAAAAGGGTGGTATACTACTGTTTCAAAAATGGTGTCTTTGATTGAAGTAATTGACGCATTAAAAATAAGTTCGCCATACTGATCAGTAAGTTTTTTCAAATATAAGCCGCTAATTAATCGATCTAAATGCTCATACCTGAAGTATTTGTCTTGATCCATAGTCACAAGGTTTCCAGACGAATTAAACTCTAAGAAGGTAAGGGCTTGATCTTTATAATAAGGCACGTACATTTTAAATTGATTATCCTTTGGTAATCGACCAAACTGAAAGCCGCCTTTATCATCTAAAAAAGTAGAATCAATGATATTACCTTCGTAATCCAACAAAAACACCTTAAGCCCTTCGGGTAAATCCCCTTGAAGTTTATGATAAATCATTCCTGAAAATCCATCAAGATTAGGCTGTTTTTGAACTTTAATAATTTGAGAAGACGCATTTTTTTGAACCACTACATAATGTAAGGTTGTGTCTTGAAATGACAATTGAACATCTTGCAGGTTTGACGTTATTTTTATCAAGTGATCTTGATCTTTAGGCAATGCATTAAATATAAATTTACCATCACTTGTCAAACGGGCTGTATCTGTGACTTGTAAAGTATTGTCTAACAAAAAGACTTCAAGATTTTCGGGAGGATTGCCCGGCATCCTATGATACACCTCTCCTTGAAGTTGCATAGATGAATCATACAAAGGCAATTGATTATACTCAAAACTATTAAGCGTATAAAACCGAAATAACAAAGAGTCTTCTTTGGTCATTTTTAACACCTTATTGCCTTTTGTATTCGTAACAAAAGCCTCTGTATTGCTTCCAAGATGTTCATTAGACTTAATAAAATAAGTATTATAAGGCTTTAAATCTTGAATATTGAACGTCCCGTTTGAATTTACTTTAATATCTCTCTGCACTGTATTGCCATTTTGATCTAAGACCTCTAAGCGGGTATCATTTAGTGGTTTTTCAAAATCAAACACCCCTGTTAAGTGTGCATTTTCAAAACTATAAACATCCAGTTTTTGTTGAGCCTGACGCTTAAATAAGCGATATACAAACCCTTGATCGGCTCTAGCTAATTGGTGGAGTTGATTTGAATTGTCACAAATGTAAAGTTTGTACTTATCATCTAACTCTGCATCCATAAAACTCAAGGTATAGGCTTTGTTGTCAGCGGCGAGATGTGAAAACTTAAAGTTTCCAAAAGCATCTACTAAAGCACTATCCATCACTAGCCCATTTTCATCTAAGAGATACAACATCAAACCTTCAGGCGCATCTCCAGGCAGCTTCTCAAATACCTTACCGGCAATCAGACCATCACTATTAAGATCAAACACCTGAAGTGACGCATATTCTTCTCTTGTGAGAGGTTTAAACAAAAAATAATTGGCCTGGTTATCTTTATAAAGCCCTTTGACCATTTGCCCTTGGTCATTCGTAATAAATAATTCAATAGACTCTAAATCAACTACAGGATCTGTTGTAGAGATATAGATTTTATAGTCTTTATATAAACTCAATTTTTGAAATGCAAACCCGCCTTTTTCGTCTAAAGCTAATTCATCAATTAGCCTGTCATTTTCATCATATAATTTTAATGTAATACGTTCAAAATCTAAGGTCTGATAACTAAATGCTTTTCCTTTAACCAGAGTAGTGAGATCGTCTTGTATATTTAAATTTTTAAGCAATGCCAGGCTATGTTGATCTTTAGATAAAAGCGTATATGAAAATCCGTCTTTTGAGCGCGCAATTAAACGCCCATTTGCATCATATAATTCAATGGTATGGTCTTGATGGTTTTTAAGCCTAATGGTATAGTTTTTATCTACTGGCAAATAATCAAATGCAAAACCTCCTTCTTTATCTAAAAACGCCCTTGAGAGCACATTGCCTTGATCGTCCAGTAAAAGCACCTCTAAACCTTCTGGCAAATCTTTGGGTAATGTTTTAAACGCGCGGCCGTATAATTTAGGAATGTAGAGTTCGGGAGGATTTTCTAAAGAGATCACCGCCAGTTTTGCAGAATGATCAGCAGGCAATGTTCTGAAAATAAAACGCCCTTCTGCATCTGCTACTAATTTTAAAGGCGGTTCTTTGCCATCTTTAGAATTAATCAGCACATGCGACTTTTGATTTACAGACTTGTCTTGAGCCTCTGCTTTAATGTAATAATCTATTAGTGGATCTAGCTCTGAAAACAAAAAATTTCCAACACTATCTGTATAGGTGAGCGCCACAAAATTATTTTGATTATCATATAATCTAAGTGCTGTATTTTCAGCTGGATCTAAAGCTGTATATAAAAACACCCCTGAAATGGATATTTTATCTTCAAAGGGCTTGATTTGTTTAAATCGAAAAATATTATCTGATTTTTCAGTAGCAACGCGATTAGAAGAAAAATAACCTGTGTTATGAGTAAAAAAACTTAATCCAAAATCATCCCGAGATGAATTCACAGGCTTCTTCACATTGGTAGGATATTGCCAAATACCATTTACTTTTTTAGTGATAAAAATATCTAACCCTCCATAACCGGTAAATCCGTTTGAAGAAAAAAACAAGGTCGTACTGTCTTTAAATACCGGGAACATCTCATCTTTTACTGAGGTCACATTAGCGCCTAATTTTTCGGGGGGATCCCACTGACCATTTCTATTTATAGATACAAACAAGTCTTTTCCAGTAGATTCATCTGCCGTACTATCCAAAACGAACACCAGCTGATCACCGCCAGGACTTAACGTTGGATGCGCCAAAGAAAATTGAGGATTATTATACGGAAAAGGGATGGGTTTTTGCCACTTTCCGTCTTTAAAAGAAGAGAAGAACAATTGTGGTGTATTCACAAAATCTTTTCCTTTTTTGGCATTATCTACTTTAGTAAAAAAAGCAAGCGAATACAAAGAATCAAAGGTAATGGGCCCAATGTGGTAATCGTGCTCAAATACTGGGTTAAATGCTGTTATTTTACCAAACGATTGACTATCTGTTGGGATCTTAGATGCTACTATTGAAAGATAGGGCGTTAGAGTACGCTGATCATTCAGATTGTAAACATAATCGACATCTCTCTCTGTAATAAACACCAATTTATCTTTATAGCGGACAGGGGCAAATTCAGAGTAATTTGTATTTACACCACTAGGCTTTGTAACGTAAAAATGTGGATCTTTTAAATCCCAGTTTTCTAACTTGTCGAGTTCTAAATTAAATTTTTGTTGGTCATTCTTTTTGTAGACTGCTACTACATTTTTTTTAGCTGACGCATATTTATTATTGTTTTTTAGCACTTCTGAAAAATAGGCCGCTGTTTTTTGATTAAGCGCAGACTGTTTTGCTAAGTATTCATAATAGAACTCTGCTTTTTCATACTGCTTAATCTGGTAATAGGAATAGGCTAATTTTTCAGCGATGATTGCTGCTGGTTGTTTTTTAAACACACGTTCATAAATAGGGATGGCTTTGGCAAAGTGCTGTTTGCTATAGTGCAGATCTGCGGCTGATGTTTTTTGAGTAAAGCCTTTAGAGTACGTTCCAAATAAAAAAATGACGATAAGTACAAATGCATGCAACCACCTTCTTATATATGACTGAACAAAATACCCCATTAAAAATAGCGCGGAGATAATTGTTTGGATTTTTTAGCCTCAAATTCATATCTAAAAAAAATCTCATGTGAACCACTATTTTGATTGATGAGCTTAGAAAGAGTTAAATCATAAGAGTATCCAAGACTTAATTTATCATTCATATCATATTGAACCATCGCTACTATAATTTTGCTGGTTCTATAACTCAGTCCAAGCCAAAGTGCGTTATTAAGAAGCACACTGGCATTTACATCGGCAGCAAATTGATGGTTAACAGAGTAATTCACCAAAAAAGAAGGCTTAAACACACAGCGATTGCTCAATGCAAAGGCGTAGCCTGATGTGATGTTTACATGCGGTACAATTTCAGCCGGATTATTAATGCTATCTATGCCTTGAATAGAATTATTAATAGTAGGTTGATTTAAATGAGAGAAGCTAAGACCGGCGTACATTTTTTTATTGTGGTAACGAAAGCCTACATCAAAACTAGGCAACCAATAGCTTGATTTTATAGGTTTTTGATTTAAATCTTTATATTCAATTTTAGCCCAATCAAAGGCATAGTTGTAAAGCACCCCTCTTAAACCCATAGATAATTTACCGTGAGACATCCGTATTCTGTAAGCACCCGAAAGATGAATACCGTAATTTAAAGACGGGCCAAGCTGATCTCTGATTACTCCAACACCTATGCCCATTTTTTTTTGAGCCAACGGGGCATGAATGCTAAGCGTCTGTGTTGTAGGCGCCCCTTTAAAGCCTACCCACTGGCTTCGATGGATAAATACCGTACTGATTGTTTCTCGACTTCCTGCATAGGCCGGATTTATAACAAGCGGGTTAAACATGTACTTGTTAAATATGGGGTCTTGTTGCGCATAGATGTCAATCCCCCCAAAAAAAACCAAAAGCATTACTGCTAAACTAGCGCTACGCAACTGCTTGAAGATTAATACGAAATATGCACCCATCCTTTTTGTGTTTGTAGCCCCTCTATTTCTATAACATAGAAATAGGTTCCGGTAGCCAAAGTATTGCCATTGAGTTTTTTGCCATCCCAAAAATTTGCTTGATTAGAATACCCTTGAGTATCCCATACTCTATTGCCCCATCTGTCATAGATGTACACTCTATTTAAAGGATGTTCGTCAATATTTTCTATAAACCACACATCATCAAAGCCGTCTCCATTAGGAGAGATTCCAGAATAGGCAAATACTTGACATTCTTCATCCCTTTGAGAAGAGATATAAAAATTATATAAGATCTCATGCCCAGAAAAATCATCTCTGACATATAGACTATGATTACCATAAGACAAATTGCTTAGAACTAAGGTGTCAGAAGAACTAAAATTAGTAGCGTTTTGATCAACCACATATGAATAGGGGCCGGCAGCATTGACAATGTATACAAAGGCAGATCCATCCGTGCCGTTTAAACAAGTAGCTGAAATAGTATCTATACTGAGTAAAATAGCATTTAGATTTTGTTGAAACCCTTGGTTTAAAATCATCCCCCCATAAAAAGTAGACACAATGGGTTCTCCAACAGAGGAAGATAAGGTAATACTTTGGTTATTTATATCTCCTGCAAATGAAGCAAAAACATGTCTTGGCAACTCAATTTGAGCACTAAGAAAAGTGACACTTACAAATGCCAAGATTATAGTATATGCCCATTTATATCTCAATAGAACCTTTTCGTTGTTATCAAGATATAAAGTTTCTAAAAATAAAGAGCTATGAAATCAGAACATTTTTAACTCAACTTAACATAAGGAATCAACATCTCTTCCAGAGAAATTCCGCCGTGTTGAAAGGTATTTTTGTAATAATTAACGTAATGATTATAGTTGTTGGGATAAGCAAAAAAATAATCCTCTTTCGCAAAGATGTATTTAGAGCTTACATTTGATTTGGGTAAATAGCCTTCTTGGGTAGGCTTATGAAGGGTTAACACTTCTTTGTCCTGATAGGAAAGATTCTTGCCCACCTTATAACGTAAATTCGTATTGGTGTTGCGGTCTCCAATCACTTTGGATGGCCTTTGAACATATATGGTGCCATGATCAGTAGTTAAAAATACTTTCTTATTCTCGCTTGATATCTTTTCTAAGAGTTGCTTGAGATTAGAGTGTTTAAACCAACTTTCTACAACTGAGCGATAGGCCGACTCATCTTCTGCAAGTTCTTTAATTAGTTTGGTGTCTGTAGCAGCATGTGAAAGCATGTCTACAAAATTGTAGACCACAATATTTAAATCATTATGCATTAAATTATTAAAGCTATCGTTTACCTTTTTGCCAAACGATGAATTCAACACTTTATGGTAAGATGTTTTCCAATTCTTGCCATTTCGTTTTATCAAACGCTCAAAAAGATCTTGCTCATGTTTGTTTTTACTGCCTTGATCCTCTTCACTAAGCCATAAATCTGGATATATTTTTTCAATCTCAGAAGGCAATAAGCCGGCAAAAAGTGCATTTCTTGCATAATGGGTGGCTGTGGGTAAAATAGAAAGATACAAGCCTTGTTCATCAACCTTGAAATATTTTTCAAAAAGTGGTTTTAAGACTACCCACTGATCAAACCGCAGATTGTCTATTACAATTAAAAAATCACCTTTTGACGTTGTGTTTTCTTTAAAAAGTTTTTGTGTAAGTAATGTATGAGACATTAATGGGGCTTGTGTAGAATCTGAAAGCCAATCGGTGTAGTTTTTTTCTACAAATTTTGAGAATACTGCATTGGCTTCTCTTTTTTGAGCATTTAAGATCTCTCTCATATCATTAGACGTTTCTGCAAGCTCAATATCCCAATAGGTTAAATCTTTAAAGACATCCATCCACCCAAAAATATCAAGAGGGCCATTAAGTTTTAGACTTAAATTTCTAAACTCTTTCTGGTAATTTTGTGTTGATTTTTCCTTGACTAATCTTTGCGTATCAAGGTTTTTCTTCAAAGAAAGTAGGATTTGATTTGGATTGACAGGCTTTATCAAATAATCAGATATTTTAGCCCCAATCGCTTCTTCCATAATCATCTCTTCTTCACTTTTTGTAATCATAATCACTGGCATTGACGGCGAGATGTGCTTGAGTTCATTTAGCGTATCTAACCCACTGTAACCAGGCATTTGCTCATCTAGCAACACTGCATTATAAGAGGTGTTTTTAATCATTTCTAGAGCATCGAACCCATTATTAACCGTATCTATTTGATAGCCTTTTTCTTCTAAAAACAGAATATGAGGTTTTAATAAATCGATTTCATCGTCTGCCCATAATACCTTTATTTCTTTCATAAATTCAGTGTTTTGGCTTGAAAAATACTAAAATATTCTGTACCCTTGCGTAAGATGGCTTACAAAAAGCATACGGTTATTAACGATCCTCTTTATGGTTTTATTTCAATTCCGCATAAAGTCATTTTTAGTATTATTAATCATCCTTATTTTCAAAGACTTCGAAGAATTACCCAACTGGGGTTAACTCATTATGTATATCCTGGAGCACGACATACGCGTTTTGAGCATGCCTTAGGGGCCTTTCATTTGATGGGATTAAGCTTGGATGCCTTAAGAAGCAAAGGTGTTGAGATTTCTGATCACGAATACTTATCTACTCAAATTGCCATTCTGCTTCACGATATAGGCCATGGGCCATTTTCGCATACACTTGAACACTCATTAGTTAAGGGTGTCTCACATGAGTTTTTGTCTGAAAAAATAATGGAAGACCTCAACATAGAAACCTCTGGTATTCTATCAGATATGATTGCCATTTTTAAAGGCGAGTATCCTAAAAAGTTTTTGCATCAATTGGTCTCTTCTCAACTCGATATGGACCGTATGGATTATCTAAATAGAGATAGTTTTTACACCGGTGTTAGCGAAGGGATTGTGAATTTTGATCGTATTATTAATAAACTCAATGTGTTTGACAATGAGCTGGTGATTGAACAAAAAGGCATTTATTCTGTCGAGAAATTTCTTACGGCTCGGCGTCTAATGTATTGGCAAGTGTACCTTCATAAAACAACGATCAGCGCAGACCAAATTATTACGGGCATTTTAAAACGTGCCAAAGTACTTGCCCAAAAAAATAAAATCACCTCTAACAATGCCTCTCTAGACTACTTTTTAAATCAGCACATTACTCAAGATGATTTTCAAACAAATTCTAAAGCATTAAATCACTTTGTGCGGTTAGATGATTTTGATATTATGAGTGCCATTAAAGGATGGATGGATCATCCTGATAAGGTTTTAAACTATCTTTCAACAGCGTTGATTAATCGTAGCTTATTTAAAGTCATTTTATCTAACGTACCCATCAACAATAACATTGTACTTGAAAAAAAGAAATTATTTCAAGAAAAATTTTCCTTAAATGAGCAAGATATATCTTACCTAGTTTGTAATGGCCAAATAAGCAATTATGCCTATGACAACAAAAAACAAACCATCAAAATATTAACTGAAACCAAAAAATTAGAAGAAGTTGACCTCTCAACAGATCTGATGACGATCTCAGCAATGGCAAAAAAAGTGAATAAATACTTTTTATGTTATCCAAAATAAGTATTTTAGATATAGATTACCTAATCAATTATGAGTACTAAAGTTATCCTTGTCCCGACTGATTTTTCTGATGCCGCGAACGTTGCCTATTCTCACGCAATATCATTGGCCAATATCTTTAATTTACCCATCACCCTTTTACATATCGTAAAATCTACAGACCAAATAACCAGTGCTAAGGGTAAAATTGAAAGAGTTTCTGAAGATTTAAAAGAAAATCACAATATTGATTGTAAAGGGATTGTGCGTACAGGCAATATCTTTGAAGACATTAATGAAGTTGCCAGGGAGCTTGAAGCAAAATTTATTGTAATGGGCATTCATGGGGTAAAAGGCATGGAAAAATACCTTGGCACACCTGCTTTGAAAGTGATTACAAGTTCAAAAATTCCATTTATTTTAGTCCAAGAAACTACAACGCTTAAAAATTATTACAAAAACATAGTGTTGCCTTTAGATTTAACGCTAGAAACCAAACAGAAGCTTGGTTATGCCACAGAAATTGCCAAGAAATTCAATTCAACCATTCATATCATAGTGCCCAAAACATCTAATTCAGACCTTACCATGCAGGTGCGTAAAAACATTGCATTTGCTCAAAACTTCTTAAATGAGCACAATGTAGATTACCAAATAAAAATGTCTGCCGGATCCTCATTTAGCAATGAAGTGGTTGAATTTGCTTCAAATGCCAATGCTGACCTGATTGCCATTATGAATGCTCATGAAACGAATCTCAATGTGTTTGGTTCAAATCCTAAGCAAAACATTATCACTAATGCACACAGTATTCCGGTACTTTGTGTAACTCCAAGAGATTCTGCGGTTGGCTTCTGGAAATAATTTCAGCTAAAAAGTATATTACATGCAAAAAAGACATGCTCTATACATTTTTAGTTTAGGGATTGTTTTTGCACTTGCATTTCAGTTTTTTTTTAATCATTTTTTTTCAAAAAATGATGCGCCGACATCTTTATTAGACCACATTGATCCACAAAAAAGCGAAGAAGAAAATCAACGCATACTCTCTGTTTTAGATTCCTCTTCTCGATCTGTGTTTTATAACTTATGCAGTTCATGTAAGGAATCTACAACAACATCAAGCCCTTTAACAAGTCAATCTGCAGCAGAAATAAAGTCACGCTTACCCATTTTAGACAAAACCACCCCCTTTAGTCTTTCTTACAATGGACAAGTCCATTGGTTTATTAATTTTTATTTAAGAAGAAAAGCAAAAGCCATGGAGGTCACTATGGGCTTAAGTGATTTGTATTTTCCAATCTTTGAAGAAATGCTCGACAAATATGACCTCCCCCTTGAACTTAAGTATTTGGCCGTGGTAGAGTCTGGCTTAGATCCTTCGATTAAATCTAAAGCAGGTGCTTTAGGATTGTGGCAATTCATGTATACAACGGCAAAAGCATATGGGCTTGAAATTAATTCTTATGTCGACCAGCGGTCTGATCCATACGCCTCAACCGAAGCCGCTTGCAAATATTTTAAAGAACTGTATGCGTTATACGGAAACTGGGAGCTTGTTTTAGCTGCTTACAATTGTGGCCCAGGCAACGTAAATAAAGCTTTAAAAAAGGCGAATTTCTCTAAAAATTACTGGCAATTATGGCCCTACTTGCCTAAAGAAACAAGAGGTTATGTGCCTGCTTTTATTGCCGTGAACTACCTGATGAATTATGCCGACCAAATCGGTCTAAAATCAGTGATGCCTGCGTCTGTATTTTTTGAACACGACACAGTACATATTCAAAAAAGAACCAAGATTGCAGTGGTTGCCAAAAAACTCAATCTTTCTTTTGATTTACTTAAACAGTTAAATCCTGCCTATCAAATCGATATTATCCCTCAAACCAAAGAGAGTCAAGTCTTGAGTTTACCCTCTAAACACATTGGAGATTTTATTCGCCACGAAAAAGAGATCTACAGAAAAAGTAAAGCGCCTTGGTATTCGAGCGTTCCTGCGCAACACAAAGATTCTCTGTTAAAAAACACACTCTAATAAAATACATTCATGAAAAAACTCTTATCCGCCACTCTTTATGTATGTTTTCTTTTTTTGGGGGGATGTTTAAACGAAGCTTCATTCTCACCAACTACCTCAATAGACAACTCTGTATTAATCTCTGTTGACGATAATTTCAATCTAAATGAAGCCGACTCCATTATACACCAGTATCTTGCTCAAAAAGAAGATGGACTCCCCAGGGATGAACAACGCTTAAACTTTCAACTGATCAAACAATCTGATTTTAAAGGCCATTTTTTGAGCTACCAATATATTTTACAGATTAAAAAACACGCTACTAAGAAGGGCCTTACAAAGGCAAATCAAAAATGGGCTAGCCGTCAAATTGTTTTAAATCTATACACTCCTAAAATTTCTGTACTAGACAGCATCTGCATGACATACAGTGATCGTGTTCATGATACTTTTTTGTATGATCAAAGAAAAAACCTAATTAAAAGACACAAAAAATTTGGCTCACCCAGTAGTGAAGACAGTTTATACAAGTATTTAGGCATTAAATTATACATCCCCGCAGAATCATACATTGCTAAGACCGATTCTAACTTTATTTGGATTAAGAACGAACAAGAAAAAATTAAAGGCCCCTACAATCATCAAGTCAGTCAAGGCATAGTGGTCTTTAAAGAACCTTACACAGACCCATTACAGCTCGATACTTTATTTATTGAACAAAAAGTAAATACCATTATGAATCAATTCATACATGGCGCTTCACAAGGATCATTTATGGAAATTTCTAAACGCTTTATTTTACCTAAACACAAGTCTTTAACTGCTCGTTCTAAGTATGCGATTGAAACCAAAGGACTTTGGCGCATGCAAAACGGATTGCGTATGGGTGGGCCATATATAGGATATACCACATTAGATAAATCTAAAAAAAATATCATCTTTATGTTCAGCTACCTATATGGGCCCGAAATTGACAAATTGCCTTTTTTACGTTCTTTAGAGGCCAGTTTATTTTCTTATTTCTATTTAAACTAATAGACGGTATTTAAAGAAAAAAGTGTATATTTTATCAGTTTAATTTAAGAGTAAAATGAGCAAAGAAGCTATATTATCATTTGAGGGGCAAGAATATAAAATTCCGGTTATCGAAGGTACAGAAAATGAGAAAGCACTTAACATAGGAAAGTTAAGGGGCAGTACTGGAGGGCTAATCACTATTGATCCAGGATTCAAAAATACAGGATCAACAAAAAGCGCCATTACGTTTTTAGATGGAGAGAAAGGCATTTTACGTTACCGCGGCTATCCTATTGAACAATTAGCAGATCACTCTACTTTTCTAGAGGTTGCCTTTTTACTTATTGAAGGTGAACTGCCAAGTAAAAATGAATTAAACTCATTCAAAGAAAACATCACTTTACATACTCTAATTCATGAAGACATGAAGCGCTTTTACGAAGCGTATCCCTCAAAAGCACACCCTATGGGCGTTTTGGCATCAATGGTGAATGTGTTGTCGACCTTTTACCCAGAATCTCAAAACCCAAATAGACCAGAAGAAGCGATAGACCTTACCATCACAAGACTACTTGCAAAGTTACCTACCATAGCAGCTTGGGCTTACAAAAATTCAATGGGTCATCCTGTTATTTACCCGAAAAACAATCTCTCGTATTGTGATAACTTTTTACAAATGATGTTTGCAATGCCAACCGATAATTACGAGCCTGATCCGGTAATATCGAAAGCCCTTGAAAAACTTTTAATTTTACATGCCGATCACGAGCAGAATTGCTCGGCTTCTGCTGTGCGGCTTGTCGGCTCTTCTCAGGCTAACTTATATTCCTCTATTTCAGCAGGTGTATCAGCACTTTGGGGGCCTTTACATGGCGGAGCAAATCAAGCGGTGATTGAAATGCTCGATAACATAAGAGCAGATGGTGGTAATGTAGCCAAATGGGTAGAAAAAGCAAAAGACAAATCTGATGCTTTTAGGCTTATGGGCTTTGGACACAGAGTCTATAAGAATTTTGATCCAAGAGCAAAAATTATTAAAAAAGCATGCGATGATATCTTAGGCAAATTAGGCATTAAAGACCCGGTTTTAGATATCGCAAAGCAACTTGAGCAAGTGGCTTTAGAAGACCCCTACTTTGTTGAAAGAAAGCTCTATCCGAATGTAGACTTTTACTCTGGAATTATTTACAGAGCTCTAGGGATCCCTACTGAAATGTTTACCGTAATGTTCGCCTTGGGCCGTCTTCCAGGATGGATTGCACAATGGAAAGAAATGACTGAA
>JAHDCS010000005.1 GCA_020629755.1 Flavobacteriales bacterium
AAGCCCATCAATACTCAAATGAAAAACATTATCCGAAACGTTTAGGACAGGATTGTTTTAGTCTATGAATTTTTTGTTAGAAAAAGAATTGAAATAGCTCCAAAAGCAAAAATATCATTAGATTCATTAATTATTTCAAACCAAATTTTTCCATTCAAAGATGTCTATATAGTTTGGTTAAACTTTGGATATAACACAATAAAGCCTCTTGATAAGTCAGATGGAGGTGCTTTTTTCAAAGATTATGAAACATTGTTACTAAGCATACTCACAAAAAAGAAAGAATTACATCAATTTCATGTTGAAAATTTAAGCGAACAAAAAATACTAGTGTCAGATTTTATGAGTAGGTTAAAAAACGAGAAGCATTTTTTTAAAATTTACTTAGAAGAGAAAAATAAATTCTCTTTTGTAAGCATGAAAAAAATGATAAAAAGGTACTCAATTATAGAGAAAGCTTTAAAAAAGTAAAGACGGACTTTGTTAGAGAAGTTGCTCCTAATCCTAATTCAAAAACTAAGATTTTTTTACTTAATCTTCTTCAACAGTTCACTCACCGCTGATTTATGAACAGTAAGCGTCATAATTTTCAGCTTTACATAATCTTCATGATAGCGGTAATAGCCTTTTAAATTTCCGTTTCTAGCGCCACTGCCTGAATCTTTAACCAAATACCACAAATCACCATCCTTCTGAGTATAGCCAATAATATGAATGGCATGATCGTCAGTAGTTGCTCCGTTTGAAAACCGAAGCTGTCTGGCGTTTTCATCTATATATTCAGAAGGTATGTCATACGATGGCACTACTGCAATATCGTTAGCGGCACTATAACCACTCTCAGACACATCCCCACCAATAGAAATGGTATAGCCTTTTTCAACAGCCCCTTTGATAAGTCCTGTAAAATCATTTAAAGGCACATTGTAATAATCATCAGAATTCCACCAGTTATCTGGCACATCGTACTCTGCTTTTGAATAATAAGGCTTTTGCATCAGCGACATAAAATTCACATAATCATCAGGATTAATCTTAAGGATATTGCGCATATAATCTACAGGCTTCATATTTTTACCATCCACAGAAATAGTGGCAGGAGGCTCTCCTAAATAATGGTTTAAAATAGATCGAATGGTTTTTAAGGCAGACTCTTCATCCCAGGCATTGGTTTTTTTAAGCGAAAATAAAAAGGTTTTCATCTCATTAAACATGCCTTTATGATCATGGTACTTGGTTTTTCTAGCATTGCCATTGTAATCAGATTGGCGCACCATCCCGTGGTTTTTCATCATCCGCGCTACAGCGTTGGTCTCTGAGCCTTCCCCAAAAAAAGAAGCGCCTCTAGTGCGTACGAACTCTCTCGCTTTTTCAATGTATTCAAAATAGACCGTATACAATTCTGAAAGATCAACTTCTTTCTGAGTCAAACGAAAGACTTCAGACTCGTAAAATGAGGTCGTTGAAAAACACCAACAGGTGCCCGTACGTCCTTGTGAAATAGGTTTTTGACACCAAGAGGTTTTAAAGTCTTCAAAGGCGGGTGCGTTTACCTTTGACATATCCATTTTAAAGGCTTTTCTTTTGTTGCTCTTTTTTGAAGCATCCTCAGAAAGAGATGTTTTTATTTGTTTGTAAAATCCGTTTTCGTAGTCAATCAGCGCTGCTTTGTCTTTAGTTTGCTGAGCTGAAAGCGATAATCCTGATAATAACAAAAGAAAAAATAAGTGATAACGCATAATTGTTTAATTTATGGAAGGATGTTGAACCTCGCAAAGATACGTTGAACTTATTTAAAGTCCTCATAAAACTATGCTTCATACACATTAACCTTTCTAACTTTAGCTTATTTTTTTGTCATAGCTTGGGCTATTGCCAATAAATAAGAGCTTTGTTAGAAAATATTGATCTACATAAATCATTTGTTTTTGAAAACTTTAAATAAGTTCAGCATCCCCCCAAAAAAGAAACATGAAACCAAAAACCTTAGCGTTTTATCAGTTTCGCCGTATACCTATTAAAAAATTCATCTCTCACCTCAACAATATATGCCCCAGGTGGTAAACGCTCAACCGAAATATCAGTAAGCTCTTGTTTTTTTAAGCTTAAAAGCACGTGTCCTCTAATATCTTTAATGCTTAAAGAGGTTAATTCAACATCTAAAACGCCTATGTTTTCTACAAATACTTTTAGATTAAAACGATCTAAAACCGGATTCGGATAACACATCAGCTCAATAGGCAGCACATCCATCAGATTACCCATGGGTGTACTTTTTACGGTATTAGTAGTAATAAAATCATTGAAATCAAACTGGATATGCGCCGTGTTTTCAATGAGCGTATAATCTAAAAGCCCAGCTTTAGGCAAAACTTTAAAAGTGACAAACCCATGACTTTCTGGCTCGTTTGACACACTATCAGGCAAATGAATGCCCTGCATTAAAAACTTGAGCTGACGGCCTTCTCTTAGAACCTGCATAGGATGAGAAGAAGTAAAGTGATGCAAAGTAGTTAAATCTAAGTGCTCGCTAAGCGTATCAATAATAAGGACTCTTTCAGCCGCATACGTACCTACGTTTTGAAAACGGATTTTATAGGTTAACGTATCTGATTTTTTAATGTATCCAACTGGCGAAATCCCCTTAGGAAAAACCTGTTTATCGTTAGGATCTACAGAGCCTACCACAACATCAGAATAACTAGAAACACTACTAAAATTGCCACAATCTTCTGAAACCTCAGCCTGTACACGCATGGTTAAAAATGCATCTAGTTTAGCTAATCTGCTAACAGAATCAGTAAGCTGAAGGGTATAACTTTCTCCTACCTCTAAAGAGTCTATTTGCCAAGTATAAGTCGAATCTATCTTGTCTACCCAAGGCGTGTCAGAAAGCACAATGTCTATTTCACTAGGCATATGTAGATACACCTGAACATCGTAGGCCGTTTGAGTACCTTTATTCTCAACTTGCCAAACCACCTGATTCCTGAGCCCTCTTCTAAAAGCAGAGCCCGAAACTGAAGCCTCTAGATCAGGGCCTAAGCACGTAGGTGTAAGTCCAAAATTATGCCCGCAGCTCTCAGAATTCTCTTGCACTATTATAGGTTTTGTCTTATCACAGGTCATGTGCCAGTTAGGCGCATTTTGCCATTCAAGAACATAGCTGCCATTTTGTAAATAGGTCTGAAAATAGCCATTGTCATCTGTATTTAAAAAGGTATTGTTATCATTAACTTTAATGGTTTGGCCTTTAATTAAAGGCTCATTTTCGTCTAACTGGCAATTGCCATTTAGATCTTCAAATACACTACCACAAACCTTTTCACCTAAAGGCTCAATAATATCATGGCATGAATTAATCTCTAAATTTGATAGATTCTGAACCACCCCTGAAGGCCAAGATATCTTCACAGAATCAACAGAAACAGCATCCGATAAACCAAACATGGCTTTAAGTGTGCTTTGAGAAGATGGCCCTCCTCCCCATGAAGACTGAATCACTCTGGTTTGCCATTTTAGCTGCCCACCCATAGTAGCCAAAACACTAACCCTTGCTCCAATGGCATCTCTATTAGAACGTGTCCCTTCTAAACGTAAACACAACCATGAAGAACATTGCGCTTTAGTATTTTCATAAAAACTATTCTTCTTATTGTCATGATTGGTAATGTAAAGATCTAAATCACCATCGTTATCATAATCAGACCATCCGTGCGCAAAGGCATTATCTGTGTTTTGCGCAACAGGGTTATCAAGCTTAGAAAACGTTCCATTGCCGTTATTGGTGTAAAAGAAATTGATGCTATTTTGATCGTTGGTAACCAATAAATCTAAATCGCCATCGTTGTCAAAATCGACAAAAGAGCTGCCGTGAGAATGCCCCCGATCTAAAGAAGGTGTGGCACTTTCTTGCCATGTAAAAACACCTCCATCATTCAAATACAGTTCATTATTTTGCTCAGAGGCATTGGCTATAAACAAATCTAAATCACCATCTGAATCAATATCGCCAAAGCTTGCCCCTACAGAATGATTTTCTATGCTGGTTAAAGCTCCGGCCTCTGTTTTAGAAAAACTTCCTGAGCCTAAATTTTCATATAAGTCATTGGTTTGATTGTTGGTGTTGACTACCAAAAGATCTTGATCGCCATCGTTATCTATGTCAGCCCAAGCACCATACACCGAATACTTAGCATCTTTTGTGATGGGTGTATTCTCAATTTTGGTAAAGGTGCCATCGCCATTATTATGAAACAAGCCATTAAATTTTGTAGGCATATAATCGGCCACAAAAACATCTAAATGTCCATCGTTATCGTAATCAGCAAAACTTGTGCTATGGGCATACCCGCTATAGGTTAATCCTGAAGCTTCAGATTTGGTCATCTTGCCCTTTCCGCTATTCAAATACAGTACATTGTTGGCACCGATATTATTTGAAAGCAATACATCTTTATCGCCATCGTTATCTACATCGGCCCAACTAGACGATACGGTTGAAATACCCTGAGGTGCAAATCCATCCGCCAAGCTGAACGTACCATCACCGTTGTTTAAAAACAATTCATTCTCCTGATTTTGATCGTAGGCTGAAATATATAAATCTTCAAAGCCATTGTTATCAACATCCACCCAAGCAGAACTCCAGGTATTTTTAATTGAGGTAGTAGGCCCTTCAATTGTTTTTTGCTCAAATTTTACAGACGGATCATAGGCCAAACGAATAACTGGCAAATCTGCTCCGCAAGCACGTTTAGAGCGCATAGCTGTTTCAATCACTTCTGAAGGAGTAAAATTTTCTTCAAGCATCATCTGAAACCTGATTTTAGCCCTATTTTTATCGAGCTGAAACACACCAGGTAAACCAGAAGCATTAATTTGCACATTTAGAGCCTGAAAATCATAACTATACCCCTGACTAGTAGATTGAGGATCTTGTACTTGCAAAGCTGCAGACTCTAAAGGATACTCTAGATACGTTGATCCTGTAACGTAACTAATGCTTTGTGTTTGTGGAAGTGAAATGTCCAAAAATAAATCTTTCACTACGGCCAATTGCACACTAGCAATTTCAAGTTCTACCTCTACAATTGGGCTACATGCATCACCAACTGTGGTTCCACTAATAACCGCTTGCAATTCTGAAGGCTTCGGCTCTACATAAAGTTTAAGTTGCCTGTACCCACACTGAAAACTCTCAAAATCAACCGGATAACCCGAGCATTCATAGCCCGCATACATTTCAATATGATCATAATCGCAAGTATTATACTTGGCTATAATGTCTAAAGCTTCACTATTCGCTTCTCCAATTTTATACAAGCCATTCTCTGCGATCAGTGTATCCCCTGTAGAGGTATTTACGACATATAAAAGATCAATCTGACCACTAGGCACTTTAAAATGCACCCAAGTATTGTTCACGCTTCCGCTATTGGTTTTAAGGTCTACCTGCCATTTAACCGTTTTTTCAACCCCATCGACGATAGGGTTTTTAGGAAAAAGCGTTATGGTTCTTGGGCGATAGCGTATATTGTCTTGTCCGCCATCTAAATCAATGACCTGAGTCTGAATACGCGCATGGGTTTCTACCTGAAAATCCCAGGTGACGGGCAAGTATCTTTCTTTTGGCACAAAACAATTTGGCGCCAAATCCAAATAAAACGTCCCCCTAAAGCCATCGTCAGAGTAACTCAGCTGATTACCCCCTTGCTCTTCATAGTACTTAGCCATATCAAAACGATAGCTCGTCGATGCAATCTGATCAGGCATAATATTAGACACTGTTTTTACTATTGAAGCGTTCGTGTGTTTGGTGTTCCATTGTTTGAAATACATATTCTGAATGCTATAATTCTCAGGAATAGTAAACTCTACCGTTTTTACATGTGCCCAACTACGATATTCATACGGAAATAAATTTCCGCCATTGTAATTGCTACAACAATCACCAATACTTAAAAATACATTTTGAGAAATCAATTGATTGCAATTGCTAATGGTCGTGTTTAAATTGCCTGAAGTGGTAAAATAATAACCCATAAACGTGATGCGTCCTCTTCTTGTATTGCACTGATATTTCTGGGAGGATATGGAGGGATTTTCAGTATGAGACACATAAAAGGTATTATTTATGGTCACTTCTTGAATATTTCCGCCTAAGTTTTCATCCACCCTATACACACCATCCACCCAAACAGAATCACCCTCTTCAAATATATAAGTGTCAAAACCCACATTGCCTGTCTGAAGGGTAGACACAGAAAAATCATAAAAAAAGGTACGCGTTTGCCCTGAAGTTTGGTATGTTGCTAAAGGGATTTGTCCTTGTAAATAAGTGTTTGCACTGGCATCATAAATACGTGCCTGCGCGCTTAAAGGCTTTAAACTATAGCCCATTGGGATTTGGCTTGAAGCATACCCGTTGGTGAAAGAGGGATGCGCTGCAGAGGTTTTGACCACCCCTGAAAAAGTAGCTAAAAGCGTATCGCTAAACATAGCACGCTCTGTTTTGATTTTACTTAAATCTAAAGCTCCATTCATATCGGCATAGCCATCCTGATTGTTGTCAGGTTTACCAAAACTGGTTCGGTTAATATCATAGGCTAAAAAACGCATCCCTTCTGAACAATTACCAGGACAATGCAAATAGGTCTCTGTGGTTTCTTTGCAACTTATAGGAATCTCACAAGTAGTCTGGCAGGTTTCATCTGTTGTAAAAAACATCTGCATAGAAATAGACTTGCTGCCAGAAAGAGCCCCTTCTACTCCACAATCAGCCCTTAGCTGTAGACTAACTTCTGATTTTGCAATTGTAAAAGGAGCGTCTAGATAAAATGACGCTTCTAAGGTATTGTCTTGCGCATTGTAAAAAATATTTTGAGCCTCCCAACTATGCGGTCCGCTTGTAAATACTAGGTCATTGTCTTGAGATTCAAACACAAGCCCTATAGGCAAATCAAATACGGCTTTGTAGTGTGCCCCTTCGCCCACAGGTAATGTATTGCTATGGGAAGAGACTAAATAATTAAAAGGCAACTTTTGCCCATCCATAATATCTGGTGGCGTTTCAGTGAAAAATGTCATTAGGTTATCGTTGGTTTCTTGAATGACATCTTGCCCATCGAAGGTTTGGGTATTGCAACTGTCTGTATAACTAAGAGTATAACTATAGCCCATGATTTTTTCATTGGTGCAACTCGAAATGCAACAGCGGTGCATATTCCAACTTAAGACACCAGATTCACCTGCTTTTAATGGCGGCAATTGCACATCAAAATACCCGACGGCCGAAGGGCCAAAACATAGTGTTTCAGAAATGGTTTGTGTGTTGGTAATGGTTGGGCTTACGGTTCTGCCATCACTATAAGTAAATACCAGTGAGTTAAGATCAGATTTTTGCGCAATATTTGGATTATAAATTTGATTTTCAGAGCGATTGTAAATCGTCACAAGAGTATTATTAGACGCACCAGCGCCGTTATTTATAAAGTTTATTTCTTGGCGGGATGCTAAATTCTGATCTAAACACGATGGTATATTTGGGCTAGCCTGAACCTGTATACTGGGCATTTTAAGTTCAATGCTAGTGTGTGCCACTCTTGATGAAAACTGACATTCATCCTCCCCTATAAACCAAACCGCTTTTAGATTAGAAGTATAGGTTTGTTCAGTGCAGGTTTCTGCTTTAAGGGTTTGTGTGATTTGAATGCTCTCGTTCTTGTCAAAAAAACCATCTTTATCGCCAATGCCCATAAAATCATTAGCACTTAATAACACTGTTTTTTGATCGGCTTGAAGCACTCCTTTATCTGATTCTAAAAATAGTAACCCTTCAGGATGCTCATCTAAAAGTGTAAAGGCATCAATCTTTCCATTTCCTGCGTTTACAATCGTAAGGGTTCTTTGATAGCTCTCACCATTTAAAAGCGTTTTAGTGCTAGGCTGCGCTTGAATAATATTCAATGAGGCGTATAAAAGATTATAAGAGGCACTGTTTTGTGTGTTCAATATGCTGCCTGCCTGAGCTGTAATATTGTGTCTAAAAATCTCGCCAGCTAAAACCTCTTGAATAGCTTCACATGAAGCCTCTACTGTATAAGTAAACATCAAGTTTTCACCAGGTGATAATCCATCAATAGTAAACGACACCCTATTCTCTGAACTAGACTCACCACTCACACTTTGATTAGATTGCACCACCAGACTTTCAGTTTGGCAGTTAATGCCTGTTGGTAAATCAATTTGTATCAGAATATTTGAAAGTAGCGTTGTGCCGTTATTTGTAATCTCAACACCAAATGCATCTGATGTTTCAGAGACCGTAACACTATTAGGCACAGTTTGAGAGATCTGAAAATCTTGTGCCAACAAATTATACGATAAAAAAATAAGAACTATAGAAATGTATACTCTTGTGATAGTGGGCAAAGCTGAAACAGTCATAACAATCGAATTAGGGGTTTACAGCTTTAATACAGATTGCGTTCCGTAAATTAATAATTTGATTGTCAGTACTTTAAATGAATTAATGAAGTGCAAGAAATCTCAAATAGAGATCTGTTTCTCAAAATGAGAAAACAAAACAGTTAGAGTTCTTTTCAAAACCTCAAATTTTTGCACTTATTAAGGCGTTTTGATGACAAAATACTGCCGGCTACTATTGAATGTGAGGATTTTTGGAAGAAAAACAACGAGAATAGGGGCAAAAAGAGGAGAAAACGCTCAATGAACAACAAATTATATTTTGAATTTTAGTTTTGAAAAGAATTCAGTTAATAGAAAGGCTATAAAAAAGACAGAAGTTCTTTCATCCCTTCTGTTGCTTTTTTTGGTATGCAATGCAGGTTTTTAATACCAGACAGCTCAGCATTAACTTGCGCCTTAGGGTCTATATAATACACCAACGCCTGGCTGGGTGCAAAACCCACCAAACCTGCCGCAGGATAAACTTGCATTGATGTGCCAATAATCAGCACTATATCGGCATCAGAAATACAAGTAATCGCTTTTTCCATCATGGGCACGGCTTCACCAAACCACACGATGTGAGGTCTGAGTTGGGCGTTTTCTTCACACAGATCGCCTAAATGTAAATCGTCTTCCCAGCTATAAATTAGATTGGGGTTTTTAGTGCTTCTCACTTTTCTAAGCTCACCGTGCAGATGATACACATTTGTAGAACCAGCCCTTTCGTGCAAATCGTCTACATTTTGAGTTATGATCTGAACGTGGTAATTCAGCTCAAGGGTTTTTAAAGCTATATGCGCATTATT
The DNA here is from genome assembly GCA_020629755.1 of Flavobacteriales bacterium. Classification (GTDB taxonomy): domain Bacteria; phylum Bacteroidota; class Bacteroidia; order Flavobacteriales_G; family JALEGO01; genus JAHDHZ01. The sequence goes on from JAHDCS010000005.1 coordinate 9,279, forward strand.
GGGCAAGACCTCTTTGAGCTGAGCTCTGCGTTTATTATAAAAGTCTAATACCAATTCAGGATTTTTTTCAAAACCTTCTGGCGAGGCTACCTCCATGATGTCATGCCCTTCCCACAGACCACCCGCATCTCTAAAGGTTGAAATACCGCTCTCGGCACTAATACCGGCACCAGTTAGGGCTACAATTTTTTTCATTTTAGCTAAATAAAAGATTTATCGACGAACGTAGTTTATTTAAAATAAGATAAAATTTGCAAAAGTGTGAGCTGGCGATGAAACAAGCGGCGCAGCGCATGAGTAAGGGCAAAAGAAATTGCTTTTAAAAAAAGCAATTTCTGTGCGTTTTCGCTTGTTTCGATTTTTTGTTAAACTTTTTTCTAAAAAAAGTTTAGGAGATCCTACATATTTCTTCTATACTGCCCCCCTACTTCAAACAAACTCTCTGTAATTTGACCAAGCGAGCAAGACTTAACGGCTTCCATTAAGCTTTCAAATACATTTTGGTTGTTAATGGCAGATTGCTGAACAATGTCTATTGATGTTTTGGCGAGTGATTTCTCTCTAGACTTTAAGGCCTCAACGGTTTTAATTTGATTCTCTTTTTCTTCTTCAGTAGCACGGATGACTTCTTTAGGTAAAATAGTCGGCGATCCTTCTGAACTTAAAAAAGTGTTCACCCCCATGATTTTTAATTCGCCGGTATGCTTGAGCATTTCGTAGTAATGACTTTCTTCTTGAATTTTTCCGCGCTGGTACATCGTTTCCATAGCCCCTAGCACCCCCCCTCTTTCGGTGATCCTATCAAACTCAACCAGAACTGCTTCTTCTACTAAATCAGTAAGCTCTTCAATAATAAAAGACCCTTGTAATGGGTTTTGGTTTTTAGCTAAACCTAATTCATGATTAATGATCAACTGAATCGCCATAGCACGTCTTACAGATTCTTCTGTAGGCGTTGTAATGGCCTCATCATAGGCATTTGTGTGTAATGAATTGCAATTGTCGTAAATGGCATATAAAGCCTGAAGGGTAGTTCTAATATCATTAAAGCTAATCTCTTGGGCGTGTAAACTTCTGCCAGAGGTTTGAATATGATACTTAAGTTTTTGAGAGCGTTCATTCGCTCCATACACATCACGCATCGCTTTTGCCCAAATCCTTCGAGCTACTCTACCAATTACGGCATACTCCGGATCGATCCCATTAGAAAAGAAAAAAGATAAATTAGGGGCAAAGCTATTAATATCCATCCCTCTACTTAAATAATACTCTACATAGGTAAAGCCATTGGCTAAGGTAAAAGCCAGCTGCGAAATCGGATTGGCACCTGCCTCAGCAATATGATAGCCTGAAATAGACACAGAATAAAAATTACGCACATTCTGATCACTAAAATACTGCTGCACATCGCCCATGAGCTTTAAAGAAAACTCAGTTGAAAAAATACAGGTATTCTGCGCTTGATCTTCTTTTAAAATATCGGCCTGAATAGTGCCCCGCACTTTTGTAAGTGTTTCGGCTTTAATTTTAGCATACACCTCTTTCTCTAACACCTGATCGCCCGTTACACCTAAAAGCATCAACCCTAAACCATCATTTCCGTTTGGTATCTGGGCATTGTATTTAGGACGTTTGTTTTTTGGGAGGATGTCTTCAATTTGCTTTAAAACTTTCTTTTCGAGACCATTTTCTTTGATGTACTTTTCACATTGCTGATCTATGGCAGTATTTAAAAAGAAGGCCATAATAATGGCGGCTGGGCCATTAATGGTCATAGACACTGAGGTTTTAGGGTCACATAAATCAAAACCAGAATAGAGTTTTTTAGCATCGTCTAAACAGCAAATAGAAACCCCTGCATTGCCTACTTTGCCATAAATATCTGGCCGATGATGCGGATCGCGCCCATACAGAGTAACCGAATCAAAAGCAGTAGACAGCCGTTTAGCAGGCAAGCCTTTGGATACATAATGAAAGCGCTTATTGGTGCGCTCTGGCGCGCCTTCGCCCGCAAACATCCGGGTAGGATCTTCACCCTCTCTTTTAAACGGATATACTCCAGCGGTAAACGGAAACTCACCCGGCACATTTTCTTGCAGTGCCCATTTTAAAATATCGCCATAGGCCGAGTAAGAAGGCAAACACACTTTGGGTATTTTATTATGCGAAAGAGAAGTAGTGAAGGTGTCAATTTCAATGGTTTTATCACGCACCTTAAAGGCATAGACATCGTCTTTATAGCGCCTAACTTTTTGAGGCCACTGATCAATTAAAATTTTATGTTTAGGATCTAAATCTAAAAGCACTTTTTCTTTTAGCTGATTTACTTCTTCGCTTTTGTAATCTAGCAAAGCCAATGTTTTCTCTAGAGCAAATAAGTCATTTGCCAAGTTCGCTTGGCTTTCAGCGCGCTTGTTGTACTGCCTAACAGCAGTTGAAATTTCAGACAAATACCTCACACGCTCAGGGGGGATGATGAATTGCTTTTCTTGACCACTAATATTCTGATGTTTTGAATCAAAAAAACGAGTGCCACATTTCTCATCAATAGCTTTAAGGAGTTTACTAAATAAGCTATTCGTGCCCGGATCATTAAATTGCGAAGCCATCGTGCCAAACACAGGCATCTCTTTAAGATCTGTATCAAAAAGGGTATGATTTCTTTGGTACTGCTTTCTAACATCTCTAAGTGCATCTTGAGCGCCTTTTTTATCGAATTTGTTCAAGGCAATGAGATCTGCAAAATCAAGCATATCTATTTTTTCGAGCTGCGTGGCCGCTCCGTACTCAGGCGTCATCACATAAAGCGACAAGTCTGAATGATCGGTAATTTCGGTATCAGATTGCCCAATACCAGAGGTTTCTAAGATCACTAAATCAAAACCAGATGCTTTCACTACATCCACTGCATCTTTAATGTGTTTAGACAGCGCCAAATTTGACTGACGCGTCGCTAAAGAACGCATATACACCCGCTCACTGAAAATAGCATTCATCCGAATGCGATCGCCCAACAATGCGCCACCTGTTTTTCGCTTAGAAGGATCTACCGATATAATGGCAATGGTTTTTGTTTCAAAAGCATTTAAAAAACGTCTCACTAGTTCATCAACAAGCGATGATTTGCCTGCACCACCCGTTCCGGTAATACCCAGAACAGGCGTTTTACTTTTTTGAGCAACCGCTCTTATCTCTTTAAAGAGGCTTGTGTGTTGTTCAGGCGCATTTTCAGCCCCAGAAATTAACCTCCCAATTTCTATATGATCTTGTGCTTGTATGCGCTTAAGCGAAACGGTTTGCTCTCCTGTTTTAAAGTCACATTTCTCTAATAAATCATTGATCATTCCTTGCAAACCCATAGCTCTACCATCATCAGGATGATAGATACGCGCAATACCATAGGCCTGTAATGTTTTAATCTCTTCAGGCAAAATTGTTCCGCCTCCGCCACCAAAAATTTTAATGTGTCCACAGCCTTTTTCTTGGAGCAGATCATACATATAGGTAAAAAACTCCATATGTCCGCCCTGATAAGACGTAATGGCAATCGCTTGTACATCTTCTTGAATGGCACAGTTTACAATTTCTGCCACAGATCTATCGTGCCCTAAATGGATGACTTCAGCACCAGTAGCCTGAATAATCCGTCGCATAATATTAATGGCTGCATCGTGACCGTCAAACAAAGAGGCTGCAGTGACAATTCTTATTTTATGTTTAGAACGATAGGGTTTAGCGTCTTGCATAGCAGAATAAAAAAATCAATTTACAAAGAATTTTAGATCGGACGACCAATCTCTAGACCTATTTGGCGTTTAAATTCTTTGAGCTTGATTAGTTTACTAAAAATTTCGTCTTGGGTTAAATCACTCTTTGAAAGATCTTTTAGTTTTTCTTCTAAAGCCTTAATCATTTTACTAACCCGAAAGCTCTTGTAGGCATACACAGCTTCAAAGCAGGCACGTTTGAGTTGCTTATCTTCAGTTTGCACCAAAATGTTTTTTCGCTCCCAGTCTGCCAAGGCATAAGGCAGGGTTGTAAGGTCAATCACAATGTCTTTTGTCGCCGTATCGTCTTGATTGTAAAGCGCTCGCAAGGCGGCATCATGATCCTCTGCTTGCAGGTATTTTTGTGCAATTTTTGAAACAAGTTCATTTTCAAAATGCAACTCGTCTTTTAAGAGCTCACCACTTAAAAAGTCTTTTATTTTTTGGGGAGGATGTTCATCATCTACCACAAACTCTTGATCACCATAATTGAGATACAGCCGCAATATATCAAGTTCATAAATATTCGGGCGATCTACATGATCAACCCCTAAATATCCTCTATTAACCCCTACATCGTCTTTAGGTGTATCTAATGGCAATACATCTATGGGCGGAATAAACCGTGCGTTTTTTTCGTGCTCGTATCTTTTTTTCCTTAACACTTTACTTAGCTCATTGACAAGTAAAGATTCTGAGACATTAAGCACATTTGCACATTGCTGTATATAGAGTGTCCGCTTTATCTGATCATCTATTAAAGCAACAGAAGCAATAATACTATGAATCAAAGACGCTTTTTCAATCGGATTGTTCTCTGCCTCGGCGCGCAAGAGCTCTGATTTAAATAAAATAAAATCTTTGGCCCCATTTTCAACAAATGCAAGTAATTCTTCAGATGATAGTTTTTTAGCCATCGAATCTGGATCATCCCCTTCAGGAAACAATACCACCTTTACATTCATCCCCCCAGAAAGCAAAAGATCAATCCCTCTAAATGACGCTTTAATTCCGGCCACATCGCCATCGTATAAGACCGTGACATTAGACGTGAAACGCTTCATTAGTTTAATCTGACCATCTGTAAGCGATGTGCCTGATGAAGCCACTACATTTTCAATGCCTGCCTGATGAAAGGCGATCACATCGGTATACCCTTCAACCAGATAACAATTGTCTTTTTGAGCAATGGCACGTTTTGATTCAAAGAGCCCATACAAAACCTTATTCTTCACATAAAGAGCCGTTTCTGGGCTGTTGACATACTTAGGCGCTTTGGTGTTTTCTTCTAAAATACGGCCACCAAAACCAATACAGGCTCCTGACAAAGAGCGAATCGGAAAAATCAGCCGCCCTCTATATCCATCATATAATTTATCATTCTTTTCTTTACTTAGGCCAAGCTTTAAAAGAAACTCTTTTTGATAGCCTTTGCTGATGGCCGCTGAAGTAAAGGCATCCCATGCCTTTGGATTATAGCCAATCAGAAACTTCTCAATGCTTTGTGTATTAAACTGCCTTGTTTGCAAATAACTGAGTGCTTGCTCTTGCCCTTCAGTGCTTTTGAGCTGTTTAGCGAAATACTCTAGGGCATATTTTTGAATGATCTGCAAGCTCTCTTTCTCTGAAGCCGCTTTAATTTCTTCTTCGCTGAGCTTTCGCTCTTCTATTTCTATACCGTATTTAGAAGCAATTTTTTTGAGTGCTTCAACATAAGACAAATGCTCATGTTTCATTACAAAATCAACCGCATTGCCCCCTTCGCCACAGCCAAAACATTTATAGATACCCTTGGTTGCTGACACGCTAAACGAAGGTGTTTTTTCATTATGAAACGGGCAACAAGCTTTAAAATCAGCGCCTCGTTTTTTTAAGCTGACATAATCGCCAACGACCTCTTCAATGCGAAGGGTTTCATATATTTCACTTACCGTCTCTTTAGGGATCATCTTTGAGAAAACAAAGATACGCACTTTGTTTGTATATTGTAAAAGAATGGATATGCTCTCTTATTTGTCATCCCCCCAAGTACTTTGTGCTTTAAGCCTCTTAACCGGCTTATTTTTTCTCTTTAATATCTGGATGAGCATACGCACAAAAAAACAAAATCAGACCCTTATTAAAACCCTTGAAGAAAAAAACAAAGAAATCGCGTCTCAAAAAGCGATGGTCGAAGAAAAAAATAGAGCTATTTTATCTAGCATTGAATATGCAAAAAACATTCAAGAAGCCATTCTTACTTCTGAAAGCTACTTAAAGTCAATCATAGATGACTTTTTTATTTTTTACAAGCCTAGAGACATTATTGGAGGAGATTTTTATTGGGGATATAAAACCCAAGAAAACGACATTATTATTGCCGTGGCAGACTGTACAGGCCATGGCGTTCCGGGTGCTTTGATGAGCATGATTGGTAATGCACTTTTAAATGAAATTGTGATTGAGAATGGCATTACCTCTCCTGCATTAATTGCAGAACAACTCCGCGCCGGGATTATCAATTCATTTAAACATTCTGATGTAGAAGAAAAAAACACCACCCACGATGGCATGGATATTTCGCTTATAAAACTCAATTTAAGCACAAGGCTTTTATCGTATACCGCAGCCAATCAACCCTTATATGTCATTTCAAATAATACAATCATTAAAACCAAGGTGAATGATTTTTCAATCTCAAGTTTAAATCTTGAGCTTAAACATTTTGAGGAGCATGAAGTACAACTTAAAAAAAGCGATTGTATTTTCTTATCTACCGATGGTTTTCAAGATCAATTCGGCGGCGAAAAAGGCAAAAAATTTAAACTAGAACCTTTTCGAAAGCTTCTTCTCAAGTTATCTAAACTTAACTCTGAAGAGCAAAAACGAACACTTGATACAACCCTTAAAAATTGGGTATCTTCTCAAACACCACAACATCCCCAAATTGATGACATCTGCATCTTAGGGATTCGGGTTTAAAAAGCACTTAGCGCATTAATTAAAAATCCGAAGGGTATTGCCATCAAAACTGGTCCGGTATCTATGAAGCGGCACTTGCGCTGGTCCTTCAAAGACAGAGCCATCTGTGATTAAAAACTGTGAACCACAACAATAATCTTCTAATAATAAATTGGCATTTACATCAATTACACCGCATGGATTAGATACTTCATAGGTGCAGTGCCTATCAAAAGCCATAAAATTATCCTGGTCTAAACGATACACAATAATCCCTCTTGATCCGCCATTCAAATACACTGATCCACCCGGAAAATTTAAATCTATAAACAAGGGATCAGACGTAAAAAGCATCACATCAACTGGCGTAAACGGAATAACGGTTTGCTGATCAATATTCGGATTACATCCCCCCAAAAAAAGACCTAAACATATAGAAACTATAAAGGCTTTATTCTTCATTAGAAAACATTAATTGTACATCATCTTGTGAAAGTGATGATTTGATTTGAGTAATAAGTTGTTTAACATAACTGTTGGTCGACTCGAGTTCTTCCTGATTTTGCTCGGCCTTCTTCTCTATGCCTAAAATAGCATCTAAGGCCTGCATTCTAACAGATTCTGATGTACTTGTATTGGTTACAAGATCAGCTAAAAAATCAAGCTTTACGGCTGAGCCAACCTGAGAAATAAGCGCTGGCTTTTTCAAATAATCTTCTGTTAAAATGACTGCTGTTGTTTTCTCGTATTTTGAGGCCGAAGAAATATAGTTTTTAAAATACTCTAATTTGCCTTCTGGCGCATTGTCAGCGAAAACACGAGCGACCTGATACCGCACATTTGGATTGTCTTCGCCCTGCATTTGATTGGCAAAATCTGTTGATTTAGACTCATCTAATTTGTGAATTTGCCCAAGAGCTGTCGCCATGACCAAATAAGAACTATCTGAGGTAAGAGGTTCAAAAAAACTAAGATCAGCTCCTGTAAAACTTTGATTAGACCCCATCCATCTGATCGCTTTAGCTCTTACCTTAGAATTTGGATCTGATAGTAATGTCTTAATCTGAGAGGTAAAACTGACCTGACTAGACGAATCCAATGTAGAAACCAAATCCATGCCCAGTAAACGTAAGGCCCAAAAATCTTCTTTAAGAATATTTGGAATCAGCCCAACAAAAGCCAAAGAATCTTCATTTTTTGCTCTATACGCACCAATAATTGAATGCTGCTTAGGTAAAAATGTTTTTGAATGCTTGTAATTCTCGATCCAGGCCTCAAGTGACTTATTTTCTTGAACTACACCCACTAAAGACTTTTCAGTGTCAAAGTCCGTAAAAATTGGTGGCTCAGACATAGCAAAAGAAAATGTATCTAACCCTTGGGTTAAGGTAATATCTTGATTTTGAATACCTGCTTTGGTGTGGATGTTTAATTTTACGGGAATTCTGTAAAGAAATTCGCCCTGACTTTCTGCTAACGAATACCTTTGTTCAGTGAAAATGGTATAGGTTTGTTTAGTGCTGTCATACTGATACTCTACCCCTACCATTGGATGCCCCGCCTTTAAAAACCACTGATCAAAAAACCAATTTAAATCTTCTCCACTTACCTCTTCAAAAGCCATACGCAGATCATGTACCTCAGCCGTATTGTATGCTTTGTTTTTCAAATATAGGTTTAGAGCAGTAAAAAAAGCTTTATCGCCAATGTAGCCTCTTAGCATATGTAAAATACATCCTCCTTTCTCATAAGAGTGGTTATCAAACATATCTTCTTTATCGCCATAATAGTAACGAATAAGTGGTTCTTGCTTGGTTTGACTCTCTTCAAAATAATCTCTTAAATCACTATCAAACTTATAATCGGCTGCATCTTGCCCATACTTATATTGCTCCCAGAGATACTCGCCATAGGTAGCGAAAGACTCATTCAAAGGCAAATTTGCCCATGACTCACAAGTCACGTAATCGCCAAACCAATGGTGAAAAAGTTCATGCGCCACTATAAATTCATAATTCCTATCAATCATTTCGCGTTTGGTTTGCTGAATGAAATCGCCATGAATAACAGCCGTAGTATTTTCCATAGCACCCGATACAAAATCACGCACAAAAATCTGACTATATTTTTGCCATGGGTATTCTAAACCAAGCAGATCAGAATAAAACGTAAGCATCTCAGGGGTATTGCCAAAAATAGCCATCGCATCGTCTTTGTATGCTGGTTCTACGTAATAATCAACCAGCATGGCGCTGCCGTCTTTTTTCTGCCAACTGTCTTTTTCAACGTAATACTCTCCAACGGCGATCATAACCAAATAAGGCACATGTTTTAAGTCTTGCTTCCAGACATCGGTTCTGGTCCCGTCTGTGTTTTTTGAAGAACGTATCAGAAGCCCATTTGAAAGCGTTTGATACTTATCTTCAACAGTAATGCTTATTTGCTGTGTCATCTTTTGGTTAGGGGCATCGATAGTCGGAAACCACTTTGAACTGGCCTGCGTTTCGCCTTGTGTCCAAATTTGTGAAGGTTTTTCAGGGTCTTCATCTAAAGGGTCAATAAAATACAAGCCTTTATCTTCTGAAATGGCATCACTTCCGCCTACTTTTAACTCATTTGGTTTAGCTGTATAATCTATATAAATCGTTAAAGTTTCGTCTTTTTGATAGGTTTTATCAAGGGTGATATGCAATTGTAAAGAGTCGTAGTTATAGACTAGAGATGCTCCATTTTGGTCACGCAGACTTACCTTATGAACATCAAAGCCTACCGCATCAATGATAAGAGTCTTTTGCGCATAAAAATGCGGGTGCATACTAATTTGAGCCTTTCCTAAAACATATTGCTTTTTCCAGTCAAACTTGACCTCTAAATTCATATGCTCAAGCTGCCACAATTTTTTTTCGGAGGGATGATAGATGGGCTTTTTTTCAGGGCTTACCTGAATTTGTTCTAGATACTGGTTTAAGGTTTCTTCAGGTATAGTGGTAGTGACTTGTTTTTTAGATTTACATCCAACAATAAAAAATAAAGCAAGGCAGACTAAAAATAGATTTTTCATTCTGCAAAGATAATGGGTTGGGCGCAGAAGGCCTGACATTTAGCCGATCATCTGAAAATCGACTTGCTTTTTGTAGAGGTCAATGTCTTTGATTTTAATTTTAACCTCATCGCCCAGACGGTATGTTTTTTTAGTACGCTTGCCTACTGCACTATACTTTTTCTGATCAAAGACGTAATGATCGCCTTCTAAATCTCTTAAACGCACCATTCCTTCGCATTTATTTTCTTTGATCTCTACGTAAATGCCCCATTCGGTTATCCCGCTGATTACCCCATCAAAAATTTGGCCAACGCGTTCTTCTAAATACAATACCTGCATGTAACGTATAGAGGCTCTTTCTGCTTCACTGGCTAGCCGCTCGCGGTCAGATGAATGGGTGCATAAATGCTCTAGATCATCAGGCTTCATGCCTTTTTCTTTATTGAGATATTGCTCTAACAAACGATGCACAAGCACATCGGGGTACCGGCGAATCGGAGAGGTAAAATGCGTATAATAATCAAAGGCCAAGCCGTAGTGCCCAATGTTTTCTGTGGTGTATACCGCTTTTGCCATAGAGCGCACTGCTAAAGTCTCAATCATATTTGCCTCTCCCTTGCCTTTGACTTGTGCCAGTAATTTATTCATTGATCTGGCTATTTCTTTAGGAGCCTTACCCCCAAATGAATACCCAAAGGTTTTCACAAAACTACTCAGTTCATTCACACGTTCTTCAGAAGGCGTATCATGAATTCTATAGACAAAAGGTTTGGGGCGATTTTCGCCTTTAGGCATACCGATGAACTCAGCGACCTTTTTATTGGCCAACAACATAAATTCTTCGATCAGTTTATGGGCATCTAAAGAACGCTTAAATACTACTTCTGAAGGACGGTCTCCTTCTAATTTAAAGCGCACCTCTTCTCTATCAAATGAAATAGCGCCATGTTGCATGCGTTTTTTCCGAATAGCCTTTGCTATTTTATCTACAATACCAATCTCTTTTGCGTAATCTCCTTTTTGTGTCTGAATGATCTCTTGCGCCTCTTCGTAGGTATATCTACGTCTAGAATGAATAATACTCTTGCCCAGCCATTGTTTTTTAATAGTGCCATTAATATCAAGTGTAAACACGGCTGAAAACACCAGTTTGTCTTCATTTGGGCGCAATGAACACACCACATTAGAAAGCACTTCAGGCAACATCGGAATCACTCTGTCTACCAAATAAATAGATGTTGCTCTCTCAACTGCTTCTTTATCAATCAGTGAACCGGGCTTTACGTAGTGCGTCACATCAGCAATGTGCACGCCAATTTCATATAACTCATTCTCTAAAGCTTTAAAAGAAATCGCGTCATCAAAATCTTTCGCATCAAACGGATCAATGGTAAAGGTGAGTGTATCTCTAAAGTCTCTCCGCCTTTTTATTTCTTGGGGGGATATGTCAAGTGGAATTTTAGCGGCTTCTTTTTCTAAGCGTTCAGGAAACCCTCTAGGCAAGCCAAATTCGGCAAGTATGGCATGAATCTCTGTGTTTTTTTCTCCGGCCTTTCCAATGACTTCAATAACTTTTCCTTCTGGAGATTCGTCTTTTTTCCGAGGCCATTTGACAATTTCAACACCTACTTTCTCGCCTGATTTAGCTCCGTTTATTTTTTTTAGGGGGATGAAAATATCTTGTCCAAATTTAAAATCGTCTGGGATAACAAATGCGAAGTTTTTTGAAAGTTGAATTAGCCCGGTAAAATAACTCTTATGACGTTCTAACACTTCGAGTACTTCGCCTTCAGGCTTTTGATCTGAAAACTGAGAAGTGACACGAACTCTAACTTGATCTCCATTATAGGCTCCTGCCAAATACCTTTGGGGAATAAACACATCATTTTCCATAGCCTCACTCACTACAAATCCGGCACCTGATTTTATGGTTTCAATTTTTCCTTCAATGATGAATTCTTGTTTTTTATAGCGGTATCGGCCTCGATCAACAAATTCTATTTTTCCCTTAAAAGCTAAATCATCTAAAATTTTCAAAAGCTGTTTTCTAGATGCTTTGTCTTTTAGACCTAGATGACTTGCAATTTGCTTATGGTTTAAAGGTCTCTTTTCAGCAGAGAGCAGTGCAAGAATTTCTTGAATAAAAAAAGAGATAGATTTCAATCTTGGATAGTGTTACAACGAATATAGGCATTTTGATTGCCATCCCCCCAAGTAAACCCAAAAATTAACAGGAACCGGCAATTGGCTTCAAAGAAATAGATGAGGATTTACACCATCAAATTACAAGCTATTAAAGCGGATAAATCGTGATTTCTTGCTCCGTTACTTCTCCTTTCTGAAATTCAACAAAAGCACTGCCTTTTAAGGAATCTGTAACTACTACAGAATCTACAGTAAGCGTTCTAAGGTGTACAATTTCTGCTTTTAACACACTTGGCAGAGGCACTTCAAACTCTACAATGCCATCAGCAGACGTTACGCCCTCTTGCTCAAGCCCTTCTTTACATTCTTGAGTATTTGAATCGTCCATCGCAGGCACACATGTTAAACTCACTTTTGCCCCCGAAACTAAGACCTGGTTTTCGTCTTTTACGGTAATAACAGCACGTGGTGGTTCTGGATCTTTGCAAGCAAATACCCCAAGAACTACGAATAAAACAGATAAAATAATATGATTTTTTTTCATTATTGTAAAATAAAGCGTTAACAAAATTGTAGCTTTGCTACTCTACAAATTTAGAAAAAATGCGCCAGTTTAAATTCTTTCTTCTACTATTTTGCTTTTTTTATGCTCCTTACTCAAGTTTTTCACAAACACACAAGGTTAAAATCTCAACCGAATATGGGGATATGGTTGCTGTTTTATACGATCAAACGCCAAAACATAGAGATAATTTTTTAAAGCTTACCAAAGAAGGCTTTTACAATGGCACACTCTTTCACCGCGTAATCAAGAACTTTATGATTCAAGGTGGCGATCCTAAATCTAAAAACGCAACGCCACAGGCACAGTTGGGCAACGGAGGTGTAGATTACACTTTACCTGCCGAGATTAAACCTCACTTATATCATAAAAAAGGCGCACTTTCTGCAGCTCGATTAGGCGACAATGTAAATCCGAATAAAGAAAGTTCAGGCTGTCAGTTTTATGTTGTTCAAGGGCAAAAAATATCTGATGAACAAATAAATAGAATCAAGCAAAATCAACACCAAACCAATTTAGGAATGGCTTATAGAATGCTTCTGAGCGATCCAGAAAATAAAAAGTTGTTAGAACGACAAAATGAATTAAAAAAACAAAACGACACCAAAGGCATGCAAGATTTCTTGAAAGAAGTTGAACCTCAACTTAAAAAAATAGCAGAAAAATTACCTATTCAAACTTTTTCTGACCAACAGGTAATAGATTACAAAACCACCGGAGGAACGCCCCATTTAGATGGCGGATACACTGTTTTTGGCCAAGTGATAGAAGGCTTAGAAGTAATTGACAAAATCGCTGGTGTAGAAACCTCTAAAACAGATCGTCCTTTATCTGATGTAAAAATGACCATCAGTATTATAGAATAAATTAAACACCTAATTTGTGCTTAATCAAATAAAAGACTTACACAAGCAAATCAAAGAGATCTCTGCGGCAAGCGCTCAACAAGCAGAAGAACTACGCATTAAATATTTAGGACAAAAAGGAATTGTTAAGCATTTATTTGATCAATTCAAACAGCTTTCTAAAGAAGAAAAAAAATCGATAGGCGCTCCTTTAAATATTCTTAAAAAAGAAGTACAAGAAAAAATTGAGGCGCTAAAACAACAATTTGAATCTCACACCAATGTATCTTCTAGTGCTTCTAAAGATCTGACTTTACCTGGCTCTGATTCTTTTAAAGGAAGCATACATCCTATTTGGGCCACAAAACAGCAAATTTGTGAAATCTTTTCAAAAATGGGATTCTGCCTTTCTGAAGGCCCAGAGGTAGAAGATGACTGGCATAATTTTACCGCACTAAACTTTCCGGAACACCACCCGGCCAGAGACATGCAAGATACTTTTTTTGTAGACAACAATAAAGGTTATTCTTTGCGCACACACACCTCTTCTGTGCAGGTGCGTGTCATGGAAAATCAAAAGCCCCCCATTAAAACCATCTCTCCCGGAAGGGTGTATAGAAACGAAGCTATTTCTGCGCGTTCTCATTGTTTTTTCCATCAGATTGAGGGCTTATATATTGACGAAAAGGTCAGCTTTGCGTCTTTAAAACAAACGCTTTTAACCTTTGCTCAAGAATTTTTTGGCGCAGAGACTAAAATACGCTTACGCCCTTCTTATTTCCCATTCACAGAGCCTAGCGCTGAAATGGATGTGTCTTGCTTTATATGTAAACAAGAAGGCTGTAATATTTGCAAATATTCAGGATGGGTTGAAATTTTAGGCTGCGGCATGGTTGACCCCAACGTGTTATCTAACTGCGGAATTGATTCAGAAACATATAGCGGATATGCCTTTGGAATGGGCATAGAACGCATGACCATGCTTAAATACCAAATCAATGATATTCGATTATTTTATGAAAACGATCAACGCTTTTTATCACAATTTAAGACGCTTTAAGCTCTTTATATTTTTATGCAGCTCTTTATCTGTTTGCGCACAAGAATGCCCGGATATTGAAAATTTTTTCAAAGGCGAAATCCTTCTTGAGTCTAAACAATACCCAGAAGCAGATCTTTATTTTGCCGAGCAGGCCCAAAATAACGAAGAGGCTTTATTCTTTTTATCTAAAGCTCTTTATCATCTTGAAAATTTCTCAGCGGCCATTGAAAAAAATGAACGCGTGATGAAATTGTTCCCGAAATGTGGAGAAGTCACCTACTGGCAGGGTGAACTGCTCGAAACATTTGGCGACTACGCCAGTGCTATAGGGCTATACAATAAAGCGTCAAAACAGGGATATTCCTCTGAAATGTGTCTGCAAGGACGAGCCAGATGTAAAATAGGCATCGGGGATTATACGAGTGCAAATGTTGATATCGCTAAGCTAATCAAAGAAAATCCCTCTACAGAAAACCAACTCATTAAAGCTGAAATGTATTTGAGCCAGAAAAAAGAAAAATCAGCGCTTAATCTTTTAAATCAAATTATTGCAAAAGACCAGCGTTCAGGAAAAGCTTACTTTTTACTCTCGATATGTTATATGGAAGAAAAACAACCTGAAAAATCATTAGATGCCTATAAAAAAGCCAGTAGCCTAGATAGTGAATTTGCTGACCCCCATGTGAATAAAGGGATTGAATTATTTATGGAAGGCAATCAGAAAGAGGCGTGTAAAGAGTGGAAAAAAGCCGGGAAATTAGCTAAACCTATCGGCGAAGACCTTATCAATACACACTGCAAGTAATAAGTTTACACTTACTTAAAGCTAAATTGAGTCTTCAAAGTACTCTAAAAGCATCTTAGCTTTGGTGTAGCATTCCTTATATTCTTCTTCGGGATCAGATTCTATAGTAATCGCTCCACCAACAGGTATAATGGCCTTTTTAGTTTTTGCATTGGCAATCACAGAGCGAATCACCACGTTAAAATCAAAATCTCCATTTGGCGCCACATAGCCCAAAGCCCCAGAATAGATTCCTCTTTTAAACCGTTCAAGTTTCTCTGCTATCTGCATGGCCGATAGCTTAGGTGCTCCGGTCATAGAACCCATTGGAAAAGTGGCTCGAATAATCTCTTTAAAAGAGATGTCTTTCGAAACCTCACAACGGACCGTTGAAATAAGTTGATGAACAGCCTCAAAAGTGTACACTTTACATAATTCATCTACTTTTACCGTCTTAGGCAAAGCAATTTTAGAGAGATCATTACGCACTAAATCTACAATCATAATGTTTTCTGACCTGTCTTTAGGGTGATCTTGCAATTCTTGTTTTAAGGCCTCATCAAGTTGAGGATCTGAGGCTCTTTTGCGCGTCCCTTTTATGGGGGATGATACTAAAACATTCTCTTTTTTTTGTAAAAAACGTTCAGGTGAAAAACACAGTACATTTAGCTCTTTAGCTTTTAGATACGAAGAAAATGGGGCTTTAGCACGACTGTCAATATCTATGAATATTTCAGGACAGTGCCCGTCAAAATTTTCACTCTCGTAGGTCATGCAATAATTCATCTCATAAATATTGCCATATTGCAATTCAGCTTTAATGGCTTTTAAATCTTCTAAATATTCTTGTTTTGAGGTTTGTGGTGTAAAAGAATAGTTTGATTTTATTTTTGGGGGGGGATGAGCCCCACGCACGAAGGCCAAAAGCATTTGAAGTTTAGAATAATTTTTCTCATAGGTATAAAGGCACTGAATTGAACCATGATCTTGACGAGAAAAAACATATTTTGGTCTATAGAGCCCCATCTCATTAGCACCGATAAAATCTTTATTTTTTGAAAAAATATTTTCAACCTTATTTTTAAGATCATATCCTATGAATCCATACAACCAATCTTTAGACGGATATAACTGATCCCAGTTATTGTAGTGTTCAATCGCCCCAACAAACCAAAATTCTTTCTTTTGGTGGTTATCATAAAATCGTAAATACTGCCCGTATTCTTCTTTATCAATACACTGCAGCAATTCGTAATCTGTCAGCTCATCAAACATCCCCCCTAATTATTATACTACCCTTACAAAAAACATTGCCCATCACCACGATACGAAGAAAAGGTCTTAGTGATTTTATCGCCTTCAATAACATGTATGGTGTTGAAACGTTCTAAAAGTTCTCCGGCTTTTGCATGCCTAAAAAAGACAGGATCGCCTAAAATAAATTTTTCTTTTGAAAGAAAGGGCGTTTGCACCTCACCCATCCCTTCATTTTTAAATAATTTTAATTGATTTAAATAAGGAACAGGCGCTTTAGTAGACTCAACAGAACCAGAGGCAATATAGCCCCCACCATGAGCCGTATAAATATTTTTTTCTGGACGGCGTACCATTTGAGTCGCGTAGAAAAGCGCTGGTTTATGTTGAAAAGAAACAAAATAATCAAATAGATGAGAACTGTAAATGCCGCTGCCAACTGTTATCTCGGTGACCTTAGACTCTTCTTTGCTAGACTCGATGCTTCCGGTGCCTCCGGCATTGATAATCTCTAAAGGCTGCTGAAGTGTTTGCTCAATAAGATCAATTGCCTTAGTTCTTCTTTCTCTGATTTTAGGAATCGATATTTTTTTTAATCGTCTAATAATGCTTTGCGTAACCCCCATGCCTTTGTCGCCTAATCCAGCTACCTGGGCCTCGTATCCCATTAACCCAACAAGATGAATATGCGTAGTTTTTTCAAGGGCCTGCAAATATTTTTCTAAGCCATTATTGTCTCTAATAGACGAACGGTAAACACCAAACCAAAGGCCTGGAAAAGAGATACTCATATCTATATCGACACAGATTTTAGCTTTAATATTTATCTCTTGAGCCACTGATTCAATATACTCTATATGGGCAATAAGATCAGTCATAAATACCATATTGGCATTTTTTTCAACAGACAAACAAAGTGCCTTTTTAATCCATTTTTTTTGTACGTCAGGATACCCCATTAAAATGTCTGTAAAGCCTTGCTCCATTAAATAACAAGCTTCTTGTAGTGTAAAACACATTACCCCCTGAAACGCAGAGTCAAAGCCCAATATCTCTTTTAACACCCCGATAGAACGTATAGATTTTGTAGCTACTCTGATCTTTTTGCCTTTAGCTCTATGCAAAATAGCGTTTAAGTTTTCTTCAAAAAAGGCTTTATCTAAAAACGCAGCGGGCAAATCTACCCCTTTAGCTAACTCTCGGTAGGTACTCAATAAGGTTTGTGCATTCATATATTTAACGTAACTCAAAGACAAAGATAGCGTATATGCAAACTGATTAATGAATAAAAAAAGGAATATCAGGCTGATCGAAAAAAAAGAACTTGATCAAATCCTCTCAGACTATGGCGCTAAACCCTTTGTAGCTAAACAAATTTTAGACTGGATCTGGAAAAAAAATATCGGAGAGATTTCTCAAATGAGAAACCTTCCCAAAACACTGCTTGACAAGCTTTCTTCTGATTTCACTACCCATAAAGTAAAGGTGAAAACACTTCAAAAAAGTGCAGACAAAACCATTAAAGCTGCTTTAGAACTTTACGATGGTGCGCTTGTAGAAAGCGTTTTAATCCCTACCCCAAAACGCATTACCGCCTGTGTGTCTTCTCAGGTAGGATGTAGTTTAACCTGCAGTTTCTGTGCCACAGGAAAGCTCAAACGCATGCGTAATCTCACTTTTGATGAGATTTACGACCAAGTCTATTTCATTAAAACATTGGCCGAAAAAGAGTATCAAAAACCGCTGAGCAATATTGTGTATATGGGTATGGGTGAGCCACTTTTAAACTACCAGAACACCTTACAATCGATCCACTATATTACCTCTGAACAAGGCCTAGGCATGTCGCCTTCTCGCATCACTGTTTCTACAGCTGGCATTGCAAAAATGATAAAAAAACTAGGCGACGATCAGGTTAAATTTAATCTTGCCCTCTCCTTGCATGCTGCTATTGACTCAAAGAGAGACCAGATCATGCCTATCAATGCAAGCAATAACTTAGAAGCACTTAGCCAAGCCATTCAGTATTATTATTCTAAAACACAACACCGCATGTTTTACGAATACATTATTTTCAAAGATTTTAATGACTCTACCCAAGATGCTGCTCAATTGGCTAATTTCGCAAAAATTACCCCGTGTAAAATCAATATTATTGAATACAACCCAATAGATGACTCTGATCAATTTCAAAAATCGCCCGTAGAGAAGGTAGAGGCCTTTAAAAACTATCTAGAGAGTAAGAACTTAATTGTAAATGTCAGAAGAAGCCGTGGAAAAGATATCGATGCCGCCTGTGGGCAATTGGCCAACAAAAATTTAAAAAAATAACCCCCCCTTTGGGCAAAGCCCAAAGGGGGGGTTAAAAATAGTTTGTTCAAGATTGATTATTTAATCACGCCTATGATTCTTCTCTCTATTACGCCATCGGCTTCTAAAGAGTAGACATAATATCCATTAGGCTGAATCTCTCCACTCATGTCTCTTCCATCCCAACCGTCTTGGTAGTTGTTGATCATCTTAACCAACTGACCTGACATATTGTAGATCTCAACATGGTAGTTTTTCATCTGAGGACCTCCTATAAACATGATGTCTTCAAATCCATCGTTGTTAGGTGAAAAAACCTGAACTGGCGAACCAATCACACCTGGATTTCTTGGTTCAGTCATGTTTGGAGCTGTACAATCCTCTACATAAACAGTCACAGCAACATAATCACTCATACAACCTGTACTGTACTCATCAAATACATAGTACGTCGTTGTTTGATCTGGGCAAACTGTGAAATCATCGCCAATCATAAGCGGACCACCTTGACCAGGCGTTGGATTTGGATAATCAAACCAACAAATCGATCCAATGGTAGTACTAGTCGCGGTCATCGTTACACACTCATCTTCACATATAGTGTATTCTGTCTGACCTACCGGAGGATCTAACTCTCCAAGGTGAATTACTTTCACACAAATAAAGTTATCGCTATAACAAGAGCCGTTGGTTGCAAAACCATAGTAGAATATAGTCTCAATCGGCGCATTTGTTGTAGGCTGTGGATCAAATGCAAACGGGTTTCCTACACCAACAAGCGTATTAGCATTTGGATACATCGACGTATGCCACTCAACCGTATACGGCGTATTTGCTGTTAATGTAATCATCTCATTATGACATGGTCTAAACTCAAGCGTATCCTTAGCCAAGAATGGTGCTGGGCTTACTTGAACATTCACGGCCAATGGCGCACCCTGACAGTTTGCACTGCTACCGGGTGTAAAGGCATAGTAGGTAGTGCTTGAAGAAGGACTAACGACAATCGAAGAACCTGTTCCGATAGGCGTACCTGTTCCGGCAGAGTTTGTATACCACTCAATAGATGAACTATTTGATGATGAAGCCGTTAAAGTAACTTGCTGGCCACCACAAGTTTGATATTGCGTCTGACCTGAAGGCGTATCGCCACCTGATCCGGCATTAAGATTAACTTGAGCGTAGTTTGGGCTATAGCAATCTCCATTGCTTGCAAACACATAGTAGGTCTGACTAGCACTTACATTATTAACAATGTAAGGATTGCCAACAAATACTGGAGTGCCATTATTAGATGGAGATGTAAACCAGTGTAAAGATCCTGTAGCACCTGGAACAGTTAAATAAGCACTCTCTCCAGCACACACAAGTGAATTGTATGTAGAAGATGATATACTTGGTGCAGGACTCACCTCAACATTTACTTCAATAGCAGGGCTCATACATCCGTTACCCAACTCATCTCTCACCCAAAATGTTCCATCTTGAGAAGGACAAATAGTATACGTACTACCTATGTAAATTGGCGTGGTAGCATTTGGGTCATCAAACCAGCAAATAAGACCGCCACTCTGACTTGTAGCCGTCATGTTTACACAAGAGTTAGCACAAACCTCATAGTTTGTTTGATTAATAACAGGCACGTCTGGTGCATTTAAAACTGTAACATCAAACTCAACATAATCATTGCTCATACAAGCTCCTGAACCTGTATATCCGTAGTAGGTTGTACTTGAAGTAGGAACAACCGGAATATTATTTCCAGTATACACTGGATTACCAGTTGGGTTTGGTTGCGTATACCAGCTAATGGTTCCGTTTGAAGTACCGCCTATTACTACTGTAGACCCTTCACATACAGTGGTCTCTATTAATTCTGGCTGAATAAATGGAGCTGGATCAACATTAACTTGAACTACTAATGGTGCCTGAGCACAAGTTCCTGAACCATTTACTGGCGTAAATGCATAATAAGTAGTTGTCGTACTTGGAGATATTGTAAAGGTAGACCCTACAAATACTGGGCTTCCTGATCCAGTTGGGTTGGTATACCACTCAATCATACTACTGTTAGAAGAAAGAGCACTAATCACCGTTTGATCACCAGCACAAATATTATACACGGTTTGTCCAGTAGGCGTATCTCCACCACTAGAAACATTAAGGTTTACTTGCGCATAGTTATCACTGTAGCATGATCCACCATAAGCAAACACATAGTAAGTAGCGTTTGTTGACACATTGGTCTGAGAATATGTTTGACCAGTAAACACAGGTGTAGAGTTTGTTGAAGGAGATGTAAACCAGTGTAACACACCGTTTGATCCAGGAACCATTAAGTTAACTGATTCTCCAGCACACACATCATAATCATATACTCCACTTACCATAGAAGGCGTTGGGTTAACCACAACATTTACTTGTATTGGATCACTCATACATCCATTTCCTAGCTCATCGATCACCCAAAACGTAGTGTCTTGAGTAGGGCAAATATTATAAATGTTTCCTATAAACAAAGGAACCCCTGTTCCGTCAGGATTATCAAACCAGCAAATTAAACCTCCGTTCTGACCATATGCAGTCATATCTAAACAAGATCCAGCACAAATCTCAAAATTAGTTTGAGGAACTGTTGGCTCTCCTGGAGTGTTCAATAAAGTAACTTGATATAAAATAAACTCATCACTTATACATGATCCGGTCACTGTAAATCCATACAATTGCATTGTCGATGTCGGCGTAATAGTTAAATTATTACCCGTGTACACAGGTGATCCAGAAGCATTTGGATTATCATACCAATAGATCATTCCATTGGCATTTCCTGATAATGTGATGGTATTGCCCGCACAAATTGTTTCTTGAACAGTATCCGCTTCAATGAAAGGCGTTAAAACAACATTAACTGTTACTTCTGTTGGCGCACTGATACACTGTGAATTACAGGTTGTAAATACATAGAACGTTGTAGGAATAGCATCGGTGTAGTTGAATGTATTACCAACAAATACAGGAGTTCCGTTTCCTGCAGCGTTATCATACCACTCTAAAGTACATCCTGCATCAGAAGTTAAAGTCATTTCAATTGCAGAATTTTTACAAATTGTATAACTAGTATTACCAGAAGGCACTGAAGGAATAGGATCTACTACTATGTTTACCACATAATATCCACCCAAAAAGCAGTTTCCATCATGCTGAAATGCATAATAAGTTTGGTTAGAACCAGGAGAAACAGATAAGATATCACTAGTACTCAATGTGTTTGCTGTGTTTGGATCAACTCCATCCATCCAAACTAAACCAGAACCTAACACACCATTTGAGTTAATATCAAACTGATCACCTTCACAAACCGTAAACGTAAATTCATTTACCATAGTAAGATCTGTAGGCACATCAGTAACCGTTACGTCTACTTGAAGAGCTCCATCATTACTTAAACAAGATCCATTATCTGCCATTGCTACAAAAAATGTACTCGCTGAAGGAGCTATAGTAATATCATTGCCTTGACCAACCATGTTGCCTTGATCATCGAACCATGTTACTCCAATAATAGAATTAGCAGATAAAGTAACACTATCACCTGGGCAAATTTCATAAGCCGCATCGCCTACAACATCTGCAGAGTAGTTTGTAACCTCAACTGTCACTACTAAAGCAGCATCGCTTGAACAGTTACCTACCTGAGCAAAGGCATAATAATTCGTTGTACTTGAAGGATGCACCAAAATGCTATCCATTCCTAAAGATGTTGTGTTTTGATCATTAGATGCATACCAAAATACAACACCAGAACCTAAGACATGATCGGCAGTTAACCAAACAGAATCTCCATTACAAATTTCATATGACTCTTGAGCAATTGGCGTTTCAATTACTGGGTTTACGATAATTTCAGCCTGATAATATGCTTCTGAATAACAAGTACCATTAAAGCAAAATGCATATAATGTTTGATTTTGACTTGGTGTTATTGAATAAGAAGATCCAACATGAATTGGTGTTCCTGAAGCTACAGGGTTATTAAACCAATGAATCTCACCGTTACAAGATAAATCCAGATCAATGGTTTCTCCAGCACATATTTCAAATGTATCTAAAGATGTGTTTGTTTGTGTAGACACTGGTGTTGTAGGATAATCTAACACCTCAACCACAACCTCAACAGGTTGAGATAAACAACCATGAAATTCATATACATAATACGAAGTAGTGGTCTGTGGCGCAACCATCATGCAATTTTCGTAATCACTTGCACCTGAAGTTGATAAATATGGGCCATCGCCATTTGGATTATCGAACCATTGAATATAATACTTCCACACTTCGTTATAGGCACAAAGCTCAACCGAATCACCAGCACAAATCTGATAATGCGTTTGAGGAACATCTAATAATACTCCAGGCTGAGGATTTGGTCTAATGTCTAAACCGTATGTACAGCCTCTTGCATCTGTAACAGTTCCAAAATAAATACCTGCTGTTAAATTATCTATAAAAAAGCTATCAGGTAAACTCTCACCATATGTGGGGCTTACCCAGTCATACGTATAAGGAGCCAAACCTGTATGATCGTTTTCTCTAACAGAGATATAAGAACTAGAGTCATCCCCACATTCTACATTAGAATAATTAATGGTAGGTTGATAAAAATTACACAATGAATCATTGGTATACACATCAAAAGAACATCCCATTAAAGAATATGTATGTGTACCTTGATTGATTGGCGTACCGTAACCTTGAAATTCTGCAAGTTCATATAACCCTGATGAAGTCGCATTTAAGGTAATAGAATAATAAGCTCCATTAACTGTATCTGTTGACAGAGTATAAGTACCTGGTGCTGTCACGTTAAGATCTACAAAAAGGCGGTTACTTAGCCACGAACTTAACTCTAAGCCTTGTTCATGAACTCCTTTTTGATAAATAGCATCACAATCAATGCTAACACCCTGAGCTGTCAAATTAATAAAAGCAAAGAGAAACGGTATAAAAAATAGCTTTTTCATCATTTTATAAAATTTTCTATCGCAAATCTACCCATTAATGTCATGGATGTCAATTATAATTATGTTAAAACACCCTTTTTTATGTAAATACTTCAATTTTTCTTGTGAAATGCAAAAATAAGAGCGCAGGGGTCTAAAAAGAAAAGAATAAAGTGTAAAATCTTGAAAAACAGTGTTTTAAAAATAAAAAAAGCCTTATTCATAGGAAATACTACAAATAAGGCTTTAAATACTTTAAAATCTTAAAGTTGAATAGTCTGATTACATCATACCTGGCATTCCGCCACCCATTGGAGGCATCGCTGGAGATGGTGCATCTTCTTTTTCATCTACTAAGACACATTCAGTCGTAAGTAAAAGTCCAGAGATAGACGCTGCATTTTCTAGTGCAACTCTTGATACTTTTGTAGGATCAATAACTCCTGCATCATACATTTTCTCGTACTTGTCTGTGCGTGCGTTATAGCCAAAATCAGCTTTACCTTCTCGTACCTTTTGAACAATAATAGACCCTTCAACACCTGCGTTCTGAGCAATCTGTCTTAAAGGCTCTTCTAAAGCTCTTTTAACAATCTGAATACCTGTAGTTTGGTCTTCATTCTCACCAGTTAGTTTATCAAGCGATTCTATAGCTCTTACAAAAGCTGTTCCTCCACCAGGAACGATCCCTTCCTCAACCGCTGCACGTGTAGCGTGAAGTGCATCATCTACTCTATCTTTCTTCTCTTTCATTTCTACCTCAGTAGCAGCACCAACATATAAAACAGCTACTCCACCAGCTAACTTCGCTAATCTTTCTTGCAGCTTTTCTTTGTCATAATCAGAAGTAGTGCTTTCAATTTGCGTTTTAATTTGATTCACACGCGCTTTAATATCCGCTTTTTTACCAGCTCCATCTACAATAGTCGTATTATCTTTATCAATAGATACTTTTTCTGCTGTACCTAAGTAACTCTCGTCAGCATTTTCAAGCTTATAACCCATTTCTTCAGAAATAACAGTGCCACCAGTTAAAATAGCAATATCTTGAAGCATTGCTTTTCTTCTGTCACCAAATCCTGGTGCTTTAACAGCCGCTACTTTAAGCCCTCCTTTTAATCGGTTAAGGACTAGCATGCCTAAAACCTGAGACTCAACATCTTCAGCAATAATTAATAAACTTTTTCCGGCCTGCGCCACTTTTTCTAGTACAGGTACGATCTCTTGAATATTAGAAATCTTCTTGTCCGTAATTAAAATAGATGGATTTTCTAATTCGGCCGTCATCTTATCTGTATTAGTCACAAAATAAGGTGAAAGATATCCTCTATCAAACTGCATCCCTTCTACTATTTCAACTGTAGTATCTGTACCTTTGGCTTCTTCTACAGTAATTACGCCTTCTTTTTTAACCTTATCCATCGCCTCAGCTAAAAGCTTTCCTATGGCATTGTCGTTATTCGCAGAGATAGTACCTACTTGCTCTATTTTGCTAATGTCGTCTCCTACTTTCTTAGATTGTTTCTTTAGATTCTCAATCACTGTACCAACAGCTTTATCAATTCCTCTTTTTAGATCCATAGGGTTTGCTCCTGCTGCTACGTTTTTCAAGCCAGCTGTTACGATGGCTTGGCCAAGCACAGTAGCTGTCGTTGTTCCGTCACCTGCTGCATCATTGGTTTTAGAGGCTACTTCTTTAAGCATTTGAGCGCCCATATTTTCAACTGGGTCTTTTAGCTCAATCTCTTTGGCAACACTTACACCATCTTTTGTGATAGCAGGTGCTCCAAATTTTTTATCGATTACTACATTTCTTCCTTTCGGACCTAGAGTTACTTTTACCGCATTTGCTAAAGCATCAACACCTCTTTTTAGTGAATCTCGTGCCTCAACATCAAATGAAATTTCTTTTGCCATTGTCTTATTAATTTAAAATTGCATATATATCAGACTCTCTCATAATTAAGAGCTCTTTACCGTCTACATTTATTTCTGTGCCAGAATACTTTCCGTATAAAATAGCATCTCCTACCTTAACTGTAAGAGGTTCGTCTACTTTTCCGGTTCCTACAGCAACCACTTTTCCTTTTTGTGGTTTTTCTTTTGCTGTGTCTGGAATGTATATCCCTCCAGCAGTTTTTGACTCTGCTTCAGCTGCTTCAATCACTACGCGATCAGCAAGTGGTTTTATATTAAGTTTTCCCATTGTGTGTAAAAATTTAGTTTTTAACGTTTACAATTTGCACATGATCCAAATTCATGCCAAACTTTAAATCTGTGGATTAATCTGAAAAAAAAGCAGTTCAACTATGCTTTACTGCCAGTTTGACTGATTTTACTCTGCTGACTCTGGTGAATTTGGCAGAGTCTGAGTTGGTGTATTTGCAGGTGGTAAAGCCTGTGGCGCATTATTTTGAAAATCTGTATCGTCATTCTCATCTTCGTACTGTTGCACTTCACTCTGTCCTACTTCTTGGCCTTCGCCTGCTGACATATTAATACTAATGGTTGAAAACACACATAACACCACTAGAGCTATGGCTAATCCCCAGGTTATCTTTTCAATTTCATTTGAAGCGCGAACACCTGCCACTTGTTTAAAAGACCCCATTGATTCGTTTAATCCACCCCCTTTTGCATCTTGAGCCAATACAACTAGACATAAGAGAATAGAGACCAAAACAATCAGAACTGTAAATACTATAGACATACTTATTTAATTTTTAAGAAGACTTTATTTTTTTAATCTCCTGAATTTTCTGTGCAAAATAACCCTTTTTTTCTGGAAATAACAAGCTTAGCTTTTGATAATAATACAAGGCCTTGTCATATTTTTTTTGATGAAAATAAATATTTGCTAAGGTCTCTGAAATCACCTCACCACTATCAACATTACTGATGTCTACCATTTTTTCAGCAGAATAAAAGCTTGCGCTCCCCTGCGCCGCCTTATTATTTTGCTCGTATTGCTGCATCCAGTCTGTAAATGATAATTTTATGCTTTGTCTGCCAACTGTTTGTTGTTTAACGCTCTTCTCTTTTTTTCGGGGGGATGATTTTTGATTTAGGGATTGCGCTACCTTAGAAATTGATTCTTCAGTGTGTGTAGTAGACACCTCTTCTTTCAATTGATACGTCTTGGTAAAATCAAGGTTTGTTTTTTTGGTCTGATCATTTCTGGACGAAGAAGCCTTGTCAACTTGCGCATGAATCAAACTGTATAATACTTCTCTATTATTGATTTTAAAAGCATAATCCATCACCTTTTCCTCGAAAAGAATTTTATCAGAAGAATGATAGGCTTTTAAAGCTAACAAATGGACCAAGCTTGAATGCGGAAATTTAGACACATATTCTTCTAAAAGCTCTACATCTTTTTGAGTAAGCCTTGCATTAGATAATACATTATGAATAGTCTTGTTTACCAATTCCCTAAAGCTGCATTAAATATTTCTTGGGTTAACTGATCGGTAATCTCTCTAATGAGTTCATCTTCAACCGCTGATAAATCTTGAGTGTTGTCAAAATTAAAATCTTTTGGAAAACTCCGCTCAAAAGACGCATTCGGATCTGTTAGGTTTACATAGGAAACTCTTACGGTTATCGTTAATTTATTCTGTGCTGCAATTTCATTGCCCTGAACAGAAACAGGGGTAACACGGTAACCGGTTATGGCTCCTGACAATCTTAAATCGCCTTGATCTGTCACTAATTTTAAAGAGGTCTGATTTAAAAATACATCTTTAAGTTTTTCAGTAAATGTTTGAGAGAGCGAAGCTGGGGCTAAAGGCGCAGTATTTGAAAAAAAATCTACTGAAAATGTCTTTGTCGCTGGATCAATCGCTGCTCCTGTAAACGAATAATTTACACCTTTACAAGACACTAACAAAATGAGTACACAATAAAAAAATAGCCTACGAAAGTTCATATTCTTTTATCTTACGGTACAAAGTGCGCTCTGAAATACCCAATTCTTTAGCGGCATTTTTTCTTTTTCCTCTATGTTTTTGCAAGGCCTTTTTGATTAGTTCTTTTTCTTGATCTACAATAGACAAAGATTCTTCAATTTCTTGATGCTGCGAAAAATTTTGGTCTGTTTGTATGGGGGATGTATTAATTTGCGGCTCAATAAAAGCACTAGATACTTGATTTTCATTAAGATCTGAAGACAACAACATTGATGTATTTGATGTATCAGAGAAATCTGAATCATTTAAAAGTGCTATAATTTCTTTCTTGTTCTCATGTACACTCGGATCATTTTGCATAATCTTTGCTAAAAGCATTTTAAGCTCACTGACATCTTTTTTCATATCAAAGAGTACCTTATATAAAAGGTCTCGTTCAGAAAAATCATGTGACCTTTGCCCATCAGAACCCTGCTGCTTTTGAGCCACTACGGGTAAAGTCGCATTGGGCAAATAGCGCATCAAAATATCTTTAGAAATGATACGCTCTTTTTCAATGACTGAAATCTGCTCAGAGATGTTCTTTAATTGCCTGATATTTCCCGGAAAATAATAATTTTCTAGAGCTGCAATGGCTTCAGGCAAAAGCTTTACTTGAGGCATTCTATATTTTTGAGCAAAATCTGAAGAAAATTTTCTAAACAATAAATGAATATCTTCTTTTCTATCTCTTAGCGGAGGTAAAAAGATAGGTACCGTATTTAATCTATAAAAAAGATCTTCTCTAAACTTATTGTCTTTTATTGCTTGTTCAACATTTACATTAGTGGCTGCAATTACACGTACATTCGTTTTAATGGGTTTAGACGAACCCACTCTTATAAATTCGCCCGTTTCTAAAACACGCAATAGCCTAACTTGTGTTTGCATGGGCAACTCGGCCACTTCATCTAAAAAAATAGTGCCCTGATCAGCCACTTCAAAATACCCTTTGCGCGAAGCACTTGCGCCTGTAAAGGATCCTTTTTCATGACCAAACAACTCTGAATCTATTGTTCCTTCAGGTATTGCTCCACAATTTACTGCAATATATTGGTGGTGTTTTCTGGCACTTTGCGCATGTATCACCTGCGGAATAGCTTCTTTACCAACACCACTTTCTCCTGTGATTAATACAGATAAATCAGTGGGGGCAACCTGTAAAGCCGTATGCAAAGCTCTGTAGAGTTTTTCAGATCGGCCAATAATGCCAAAACGTTGTTTTATCTGATCTACCGTCATGCTATTTTACCAATCAAAGTGGCTTTAGTACAATCATCAACCTTTACCTTTACATAGTCTCCTATCTTCAAAGACGCTTGTTTAGGAAATACTACCACTGCGTTTTGAGAATTTCGCCCAAAAAAGAAATCGTCTGAACGTTTTGAAAACCCCTCTATTAAAACCTCAAAGGTATGCCCCACCATTTTTTGATTAGAGGTATAGGAATGCTGCATTTGAAGATCAATAACTTCTTGTAGCCTTTTCTTTTTTATTTCTAGAGGGATGTCATCTTCAAATTTTCTTTCGGCTAATGTTTTAGGCCGCTCAGAATAATAAAACATGTACGCAAAATCATACTTTACCTCTTGCATTAAAGAAATCGTATCGGCGTGTTCCAAGGGCGTTTCACCACAAAAGCCCGTAATAATATCTGTTGAAATAGCACAACCAGGTAAAATAGTGCGTATGGCATTAATTCTGTTCAAATACCATTCGCGTGAATATCCTCTATTCATTTTTTTCAAGACATTGCTGTTTCCAGATTGCACAGGCAAATGAATGTATTTGCAAATATTCTGATGTGCCGCCATAGTGTGCAACACCTCATCGCTCATGTCTTTAGGATGCGAAGTAGAAAATCGCACACGCAATTTTTGATCTACTTTGGCTACCATATCTAGAAGTTGTGCGAAATTCACAGCAGGTTGCTCAGGGTTCTTTAAAACGCCTTTAGATGTTACATTCCATCGATAAGAATCAACGTTTTGCCCTAAAAGCGTCACTTCTCTGTAGCCCTTTTTGAAAAGATCCTGACATTCTGAAACAATGGTCTGAGGATCTCTACTTCTTTCTCTTCCTCTTGTAAAAGGCACAACACAAAACGAGCACATATTATCACAGCCTCTCATAATAGAAACAAAAGCGGTAACACCATCCTGATTCATTCTCACAGGTGAGATGTCTGCATAGGTTTCTTCGCGACTCAACAATACATTCACCGCCTTTCTGCCTTGAGAAACATCCTCCAACAAGTTTGGTATATCGCGATACGCGTCAGGGCCAACCACTAGATCAACAAGCTTTTCTTGCTCGAGAAGTGTTGATTTTAAGCGTTCTGCCATACATCCCAACACCCCAACTTTAACGCCTTTCTTTTTGGTTTTGCTGTGTTTAAGATTTGTTAATCTGTTGCGCACAGTTTGCTCGGCTTTTTCGCGAATAGAGCAGGTATTTAAAAAAATAAAGTCTGCTTCATTTTCGTTTTTAGTGACCCCATAGCCCTCTTTGGTCATGATTGACGCCACAATTTCAGAATCTGAAAAATTCATTTGACAACCGTAGCTCTCAATAAAAAATTTTTTTCTCTCTTTTTCTTTCAGCATAATTAGACGACAAACTTACCAGTTTTCAGCGTTACTGTCAAAAAGTCAGCTGTTAAAAAACATAAATTATTTCTGGGGGGATTAAAACAAAATGCTCTTCTTGACATTTAGAAGGTTATTTTTATATGTTTGTAACAACTTTTAATCTAATCAAGCATGAACTTAGTTATTGTAGAGTCGCCGGCTAAAGCCAAAACAATTGAAGGTTTTTTAGGGAAGGATTTTACAGTAAAATCAAGCTACGGACACGTACGTGATATTAAAAAGAAAGGCATTTCTATTGATATAGAAAATGATTTTTTACCCGATTACCAAATCCTTCCAGATAAAAAAGAGGTGGTTAAAGAACTCAAAGATCTTTCAAAAAAAGCATCTGTTGTTTGGCTTGCCACCGATGAAGATCGTGAAGGAGAGGCCATTTCATGGCACTTATTTGAAGCCTTAAAACTTAAAGAAGAAAACACCAAACGAATTGTATTTAATGAAATTACCAAGTCTGCGATTTTAAAAGCCATTGAAAATCCTCGAAAAATTAACCAAGAATTGGTGAATGCCCAACAAGCCCGAAGAGTGCTTGACCGTTTGGTCGGATTTGAATTATCGCCTGTACTTTGGCGAAAAGTTCGCCCGTCTCTTTCTGCTGGACGAGTACAGTCTGTGGCGGTGCGTTTGATTGCTGAGAGAGAAAATGAGATTGAGTCATTCATTCCAAGTTCTTTTTTTAAAACTACGGCTGTGTTCACCAATCAAGATGGGCAAGTTTTTAAAGCTGAATACCATAAAAGATTAGAAGATAAATCACAAGCTACTAAGCTTTTAGAATCCTGTAAAGATCAAGTATTCACAGTCAATAGCTTAGAAAAAAAACCTTCAAAAAGAAAACCCACAGCGCCCTTTACCACCTCCACCCTTCAACAAGAAGCCAGCAGAAAACTTGGCTTCTCAGTCTCAAAAACCATGTTAGTCGCTCAAAAACTGTATGAAAGCGGTAAAATAACCTACATGCGTACCGATTCTGTCAATTTATCTGAAACCGCTATAGAAGGCGCCAAAAGCCACATTATTAACAGCTATGGCGAGAATTATTCTAATCCCACACAATACAAAGGCAAGGCAAAAGGAGCACAAGAAGCACACGAAGCCATTCGACCAGTGTATCTTGACAAACCAAACATAGAAGCAGAAGCAGATTTCATTCGTTTGTATGACTTAATTTTTAAGCGCACTATTGCTTCACAAATGGCTGAAGCAAAACTTGAAAAAACTACTGCTAAAATAACAAGCAGCGCAGTTGATGGACACTTCACCGCTAAAGGTGAAATGATTGTATTTGATGGATTTTTAAAAGTCTACCAAGAATCTTTAGATATTGAAGATTCGCAAGATCAATCTGGCATGCTCCCAAAACTTTCAGAAGGTGATCATATCGGATGCAATCAAATTAGTTCTGTAGAACGTTTCACAATGCCTCCCGCGAGATATACAGAGGCAAGTTTAGTTAAAAAGTTAGAAGAAAAAGGCATCGGTCGTCCTTCTACCTATGCGCCTACTATTTCTACAATTCAAAAAAGAGGTTATGTAGTGAAAGAAAGTCGCGACGGAAAACAAAGAACCTACACTGAACTCATTCTTGAAAATTCGGCTCTATCATCCTCTGAAAAAACAGAAATAACAGGAGCCACTAAAAACAAACTCTTTCCAACAGATATCGGACGGGTGGTCAATGGTTTTTTGGTCAAAAACTTTGAGACCATTTTAGATTACAATTTTACTGCCAATGTTGAAAAACAGTTCGATGATATCGCGTCTGGAGCATTAAAATGGCAAAAAATGATCGATGGCTTTTACAAGCCTTTCCATGTTAAGGTAGAAGACACCCTTGAAAATGCAGAAGCCGCAAGAGGGCAAAAATTACTCGGACAAGACCCTAAAACTGGCAAAAATGTTTATGTAAAAATTGGCAAATACGGCCCTATTGTACAATTAGGCGAAACTGAATCTGAAGAAAAACCCAAATTTGCTAGTATTACTGGCGATTCAACACTCGGAAACATCACCCTTGAGCAAGCACTATCGCTTTTAGATTATCCCAAACATATTGGCTCCTATGAAGAAGAAGATATGCTGGCTGCCATTGGCAGGTTTGGCCCTTATGTGAAGTGGAAGGGCAAGTTCTTTTCTATAAAAGAACCATACCATATTGATTCATTAACTCAAGAAGAGTCTATAGAACTTATCAAAGCAAAATTAATTGAAGATGCTAAAAAGAATATTTTAAGCTTTGACTCTGAAGACCCACCTATTCTTGTCTTAAATGGCAAATACGGTCCTTATATAAAGCAAGGCAAAAAAAATTATAAAATCCCAAAAGATAAAACCCCTGAAAAATTAACCTTAGAAGAGTGTAAAGAAATTATTGCGACTCCAAAAAAGCCCAGAAAAAAAAAGAAATAAGCGCGGATGGACATTGATATTTTCTTAAAACCAATAGATCATCAAAAAATAGAGATCAAAAAAAACAGCTTTGGCGATCTTATCTCTTCATATACCACACCGGGCGATATCCCCTCAATAGAACAGGTCGATTTATGTATTATCGGTGTTCTTGAAGACAGAGGTACCATAAATAACAAAGGCTGCGCTTTAGCTCCTGATGAAATAAGGGCTCAACTCTACGCGCTTTATCCAAATTTTCATGCCGAAGCCAAGATTGCCGATTTAGGCAACATCCACCCTGGCAAAACATTATCTGACACCTACTTTGCAGTGAGCGAAGTGGTGAGCTATTTGCATCAAAACAATATTACAGTCATTATTTTAGGAGGGTCTCAAGACATTACCTTTGCTAATTATTTAGCCTATCAAAAACAAGAAAAAATCATTAACCTGGTTTGCATTGATCGTAAACTAGACATTAATAATACCAAAGAGATTTGTGCTGATAATTTTGTAAATAAAATTATTTTGCATCAACCCAACTTCTTATTCAACTTTTCAAACATTGGATTTCAAACCTATTTTGACTCCCAACAGTCAATTGATTTGATGCAAAAAATGCATTTTGATTTATTTAGACTTGGCGAGATTAATAAAGAAAACATAAAAGAAGTAGAGCCTGTATTGCGAAACACTGATATGGTATCTATCGATTTATCTGCTGTTCGGGCGTCTGATGCACCAGCCACTGCCTTTTCTTCGCCCAATGGCTTGTATGGCGAAGAGCTCTGCCAACTTACATGGTATTGTGGGCTTTCAGATAAAGTGAGTAGTATTGGCTTTTACGAAACCAACATAACCTTAGACAAGAAAAAACAAAGCACACATTTAATCGCACAATCTATCTGGTATTTCATTTCTGGCTACTACAAACGCAGAAAAGAATCCCCCATAAACGACAAAGAAAACTTTTTGACATTTCGTGTGATCATAGAAGAAGGTGGTCAAGAAATTACCTTTTTAAAAAGTACAATCAGTGACCGATGGTGGATGCAAGTGCCTTATCCAACTAACGAAGAACATCGTTATGCCTCTCAGCAATTGGTGCCTTGTTCTTACAGCGACTATCAAAAAGCTTGCAATGAAGATATTCCCGAAAGATGGTGGAAAACATTTCAAAAACTTTTGTAACCTTTAGTGGCCCTTCTTCGTTAGAAAGCTCTAAAAGCTGATTTTACAGCAATTTAAAAAACAAGTTAAATTTAATTTTCATAGTACTGTTTTTTTGTGTAATTTAGCCTAAATAAACTGTAGTATTTAAAACTCGGTATAAATGAGAAAATATATATCCTATCTATCTTTTGGTGTTTGTTCACTTTTGTTTTCTGTGGGGGGATTTGCCCAACAAGACCCACAATTTTCACAAAACATGTTCAATAGACAGTTTCCTAACCCCGGTTTTGTAGGCAGTAAAAATGCCATTTGTGGTACATTATTGGCACGTCACCAATGGACGGGATTCAACGGTAAGCCAGAAACCTATTTATTTACAGCACACATGCCTTTATCTATGGTGACTGATCTACCTATTGGGGCTGGTCTTTCAGTTTATAATGATGGACTGGGTAATTTTAATTACACGGGGTTTAAAGCAGCTGGGTCTTACCGCTTTACATTGGGTGTTGGTATTTTAGGTGTAGGCGTTTCTCTAGGAATGGTTAATGTGAAGGTGAATAACGATTGGTTAGCCTTGCAGGATGTTTCTTTAGACCCTACTATTCCTGATAATGGCGTAAATAAAATTACTTTTGATGCCGATTTAGGCGGATATTACGAAATTAAAGACAAGCTCTATGTAGGTCTTTCAATGCTTCACTTGCCAGCTACTACTCTTAAGAAGGATTTAGGTGCAGATCAATTTTCATATAAGGTAGCACGTCACTACTACATTATGGCTGGGTACCAATACAATTTCCAGAGTTTAGACCTTTCACTTTTGCCATCCGCGTTTATTAAAACAGATGGCTCTTCTACTCAGATGGATTTTAACGTGATTGCCTTATACAAAAAAATGTTCTGGGCAGGGGCATCGTACCGTTTGCAAGATGCTATTGCACCAATGATTGGGGTACAAAAAGAAGGCTTAATCAAAAAAGGAACGCTTAAGGTAGGGTATTCATACGATGTAACAACTTCTACTTTAAAAAATTACAGCAATGGTTCTCATGAAATTATGGTTGGCTTTTGCTATGACATAGAAAAAGAAGAAAAAGCAGAAAAACGACAAATTATTCGCTTAATTGGTAGATAAACAATATTATTGTTTTAAATAACGTTATTTTAATATGTTAAATTCTAAGCTCAATACAATGAATATCTATAAGCAAATTCAATTGCTAGTGGTTTTCTTTGTATCAGGATTTTTTACTTCTTGCGATAATAGTGGGCAAGGGCAGTTAATTGGCGTTCAAGGAAGGCAAATGTGGTATCAACCAGATCCTTTTGGTACGCTTTACATTCCTATGGGGAGTTATGTCATGGGGCCTTCAGATCAAGATGTGGCTTTTGCGAGTACCACAAAATCAAAAACGGTTTCTATCCAAGCTTTTTACATGGATCAAACGGAAATCACTAACAATGAATATCGTCAATTCGTGTACTATGTGAGAGACTCAATTATGAGACAAGTACTTGGCAATAGTGGATATGAAGAATTTTTAATCACAGAAGATTATTATGGAGAACCTCTAGAAATCCCTAAAATTAATTGGGATGAACGCATTGATTTTTCAGATCCTGAAATCATGCAGATTTTAGAACCTGAAATTTACGTGCCTTTCCATGAACGATTTAAGGGAAGGAAAGAAGTAGATGCCCGAAAATTAGATTACAAGTACTCTTGGATAGACTATAAAGACGCAGCACGTAAATCTCCAACATCAAAAGGCGATAAATTAAGAGAAAGAGGTTTAGAAGATCGTTCTGTGTTTATCAAAGAGGACATTATTAATGTGTATCCAGACACTTTATGTTGGATTCATGATTTCACTTACTCTTTTAATGAGCCAATGACTAAAATGTATTTTTCTCACCCGGCTTATGATGAATACCCTGTTGTTGGTGTATCCTGGAAACAAGCACGTGCATTTTCAATTTGGAGAACTGATCTTATGAATGGTTTTTTAGCACAGGTAGGCAGTGCTGGTGTGCAAGATTTTAGATTGCCTACAGAATCTGAATGGGAATATGCCGCCAGAGGAGGTTTAGACCAGTCGCCTTATCCGTGGGGTGGTCCTTATATTAGAAACCTACAAGGGTGTTTCTTAGGTAACTTTAAACCTTTAAGAGGTAACTACGTTGATGATGGAGGTTTTCATACTGTGAAATCTACCTCATATTCACCAAATGATTATGGCTTATA
Organism: Flavobacteriales bacterium; assembly: GCA_020629755.1. Lineage (GTDB taxonomy): Bacteria > Bacteroidota > Bacteroidia > Flavobacteriales_G > JALEGO01 > JAHDHZ01. The sequence continues at coordinate 45,381 of JAHDCS010000005.1, forward strand.
TTGTATGGCTGGTAACGTTGCGGAATGGACTAGTAATGCCTTTGATGAATCATCCTTTGATTTTGCACATGACTTAAACATGGATTATGTTTACGACGCAAAAGATGATGATGCTCCAGTACTTAAAAGAAAAGTAATTCGTGGAGGATCATGGAAAGATGTCGGTTTTTACCTTCAAAATGGTACTAGAACGTATGAGTATCAAGATACCGGTAAGTGTTACATCGGCTTTAGAAATGTGATGACCTACATGGGGCGTTCTAAAGGAGACGATATTTAATCAGGGTACCTGTACCTAATTGCTTTATAAGGCTTTTCATTTATTTGTTTTTTTGTTCTGCCATCTATCTTAAGAGATAATTTAGCTCTAGCTTCATTCTTGGCTTGAATTTTCGTTCTTTTCTTCAAGGAAAAGGACAAAACATAAGGATAGAAGAAAATAACTTAAAAAAAGGGGTATATACAGATTTAAACTACTTGACAAAGCTTGCATAAATCCTGAATTCACAGGTCATAATTGGTAATTTAACTTTTTTTTGGCCGTATTTTTAAAAAAAATTGTATTGTTGTTGTAACCAATCAAAAGATTGGCCGTTATAGGTTAAAAATTTAAAACAAAACATTATGTCAGCACATTCAGATAGCTTTTTTGCAAGTATGAAGTTTAAAAATATCATGAAGTATGTTTATGGTATTGGAGCAGCAGTAGTAATTTTAGGCGCATTATTTAAGATTATGCACTGGCCTGGAGCAGATATTATGCTTATCCTTGGATTAAGTACTGAAGCTGTCATCTTTATCATGTCTGTATTAGAACCCTTACATATTGAAAAAGAATGGGACTGGTCACTTGTATATCCACAATTAGAAATAGGAGACAGCTCTGAGATAGACGAATTGCCTATGGCTTCAGCCGCGCCTGCAATTGCGTCGTCAGGTGCTTCGACAGGTGTTTCTCAGCAATTAGATGAACTTTTAGAAGAGGCTAAAATAGGCCCAGAACTTATTGAAAGTCTTGGGCAAGGCTTTAGAAATTTGACAGATCAAACCTCAAAGTTGTCTGACATCACTTCTGCCTCTGATGATTTTACAACCAATCTAAAAAGCGCATCTAATAATGTGGCTTCTTTATCAGAAAGCTATGCAAATGCCGCCTCTTCTTTAGCAGATATAGGTATTTCACCCGAAGACGGCCAAGGCTATGGCGAACAAATGAGAAAAATTACTGACAATTTATCGCAGCTAAACTCAATGTATGAGATGCAACTCAAAGAAACTACTGACAATTTAAGCGCTGCAAGCAAAATGTCTGAAGGCGTAAGTGGTTTAATGAAAAATTTATCAGACTCTGTTGAAGACACTAAAAAATATAGAGAAAATATCTCTGAGCTAACTGGTAATTTGTCCGCATTAAATACCATTTATGGCAATATGTTAAATGCCATGAATTTTAACAAAGGATAATTGTACTAAACTCTAAGAAAGATTAACGTCTAACTAAAAACTAAAGACTATGGCTGGTGGTAAAGAAACCCCACGGCAGAAAATGATCGGGATGATGTACCTGGTATTAACTGCCCTTTTAGCAATGAATGCCCCTAAAGAACTCATTAACTCCTTTGTAGTAGTAAATGAAGGTCTTGTTAAATCAAATGCTGGATTTGAGAGTAAAAACTCTCTCACTTTGAAGAGTTTTGAAAAAAGTGCCGCAGAAGATGAGGCATATCAAAAAGGGTTTCAAACAGCAAAATCTATTAAAGCTAAATCAAGTGCCTTGTACAAGCATATTGAAGAGTTAAAAAGGTATTTAATGATTAGAACAAGCAAGAGTTCATTTGAAGTACCTGAAGGGTTATCTACTGAAAATCAGTCTGAGTTAACAAAATTCTTAATGGAGACCCCAGGGTCTGACACGACTTACCTTCTCAAAAAGGTACTTGTTAAAGATAACTACGATGTGCCCACTTTTGAAATGATCGGTAGTGATATGGCTAATCCGCGCCCGGAGACCGATTATTACAGTGCTTTAAATTTAAAAAAGAAAATACAAGAATTTAAAGACGTTGCTCTTAAAGATTTTGATAAAGGTAAAAATGCAGCACTTTTTAATACTATGGAAAAAGCATTTAGCTTTGAAGATGTTGTAGATCATGGTAAAACTATGCCCTGGGAAGTAGGGACCTTCTATCATTTGCCGCTTGCAGCAGTTATTACAAACTTATCAAGAATGCAATTAGATGTACTTAATATTGAAGCAGATGCATTAAATGAACTGATGAAAGATATCGCAGGGCAAAGGTTTCAAGTTGATGAATTACAAGCAAGAGTGCTGCCCAACACAAATTACGTTATGATGGGTGATAGCTTTAAGGCTGATATCTTTGTGTCGGCTTCTAGTTCTGCCATTGTGCCTGAAGTATATCTCACAAAAGATAAAGGCATGATCGAACAGATTAATAAAAATGTTGAAGGTGTTGATGAGAGTAAATTAGAAAAAATAGCAAGTTCTGCCAATGGAGGTATTGTAACATATGGGCTCAAATCAAGCTCTGAGGGTGATTTTGAATGGGGTGGAATTGTTAAAGTTAAAAAACCAGATGGGTCGGGATACGATAAATACCCAATAGCGCCTCAAAAATATACAGTTGCAAAAGGAAATTTAACTATTTCTCCAACAGCTATGAATGTGTTTTACAGAGGTTTACCTAATCCTGTTAAGATCGCAGCACCAGGTGTAGCTTCAAATAAATTATCTTTGAAATGTTCTAATGCTATAAGTGTTACACCTAAAAACAAAAGTATGGGTGAATGGATTGTAAAACCTGGAAAAGGAAAAAAATGCGAATGTACACTTATTGGTGAAGTTAATGGAAAATCTAAAAAATTCGGGCCAGCAGGTTTTAGGGTTAAAAATGTGCCAAAACCAGAAGCTAAATTTGCTGGCATAAAAGCGAGTGGGTCTACTTCTTTATCTAAAGTGAAAGCGGCTGCAGGTGTGATTGCGGATATGGGGGATTTCGATTTTGCAGGAGCTAAGTTTAAGGTGGTTAGTTTTACCGTATCAACTATATATAAGGGACAACCTGTTGAGAAAAAAGTAAAAGGCAATAGAGTTACGTCTGATGCTAAAAAATTAATTGGTTCTCTGAAAAAAGGATCTAAGCTATACATAGAAGATGTTAAAGCAAAAGGGCCTAGCGGAATGGTAACTTTAGGCGGAATTAAAATAAAAATATTATAATATCGTTATATTTGTATAACAAGTTAAACTATTCTGCCATGAAGTCATTTTTTGTTATACTTTTTAGTTGTTCAATTATTGTTTCTTTTGCACAAGAAAGCACAGTCTTAGATGGTGTGTATGTCAAAGAAAATACCCCGCATAGAAAAGTAGTGCCCTACCCTCACTTAAGAGAAGCCGATGTAAATTGGTCTAAACGAATTTGGAGACAAATCGATTTAAAACAAAAAATGAATCATCCGCTATATTATCCTGAACAACCTTCGCAGGGTAAAAAAAGCTTGTTTGATGTGATCAAGGATGGTATTATGAAAGAAAACAACTTGACAGCTTATTATGTTGGAGATTTAGGAGACGATGACATGTTTACCAAAGAATTAACCCCTAACGAATTATTGGGTATTTTAAACGACTCCGTTACAAGTTATACAGAAGATCCTGATACAGGTGAAATGCTTGAGGTATCGACAGTAGAAGAAGTGACCTCTGATAAAATCACTCGTTATGAAATAAAAGAAGATTGGTTTTTTGACAAACAACGTTCTGTGATGGATGTGCGCATTGTGGGTATTTGCCCACTTTTAGCTGACTATGATGAGTTTGGCGAATTTAAAGGCTACAAAAAACTATTTTGGGTGTACTTTCCAGAAGCAAGATATGTATTTGCCAATGCAGATGTACACAATCGTTTTTCTGATTCTGAAAGAAGAACCTATGAAGATATCTTCTGGAAAAGACAATTTGCCAGCTATATTGTAAAAGAATCTAATCCTTATGATCGTAGAATAAACGAATATAAAATTGGCATGGATGCCCTTTTAGAAGCAGAAAAAATTAAAGAAAATATCTTTAATTACGAACAAGATATGTGGCATTACTAAATCAAAATATCTATTAAAAGCATCAAGCCAGTCTTATATTATTAGACTGGCTTTTTTTATTTTTGAAACTCTATGACTTTAGCAAAAAACTTTGAGGCTCAACAAATTGAATCTAAATGGTTAGATTATTGGTCTGAACATGCGCTTTATGAATCAAAGCCCAACCAAAAAGAAGCACATACTATTGTAATCCCCCCACCAAATGTAACAGGCATATTACATATGGGACACATGCTGAATAATACCATTCAAGATGTTTTGATTAGACGCGCGCGTCAAGAAGGTAAAAATGCATGCTGGGTGCCTGGAACAGATCATGCCTCTATTGCAACAGAAGCCAAAGTATTAAAAATGCTTGCTGAAAAAGGCATCCAAAAAAAAGATCTTACCAGAGAAGCCTTCTTAACACATGCTCTAGAATGGAAAGACAAACATGGGGGTATTATTTTAGAACAACTCAAACGCTTAGGCTGCTCATGCGATTGGTCAAGAACCAAATTTACCATGGACAAAGAGATGACACAGGCTGTAATTAAAACCTTTGTTGATCTTTATGAAAAAGGCTTTATCTACAAAGGCATCCGTATGGTTAATTGGGATCCTGAGGCACAAACAGCCGTATCTGATGAAGAAGTGATTCATAAAGAAGTTGATTCGTCACTATACCATATCAAGTATCAAATAAAAAACAGTTCTGAATGTATTGTCATAGCCACTACCCGGCCAGAAACTCTATTAGGCGATACGGCTATAGCCATCCACCCAAAAGATAAACGGTTTAAACAGCATCACCGTAAAACAGCTATAGTCCCCCTAATTGGGAGAGAAATCCCCATCATACTTGACGAATATGTAGATAAAGAATTTGGAACTGGAGCGCTTAAAATTACCCCAGCACATGACATCAATGACTATGAATTAGGCCTCAAACACAATCTTAATTCTATCGACATTTTAAACGACGATGGCACCTTAAATGAAAAAGCAGAAATCCTGATTGGTGAAGACAGATTTATAGCACGTAAGAAAATCGCAAAGCTTTTAAAGCAACAAAATGCGCTTATAAAGACAGAGCCTTTAAAAAATAAGGTCGGTTTTTCAGAGCGTACAGACGCAGTAATTGAGCCTAAGCTCTCTTTACAGTGGTTTGTAAAAATGGATGAACTCTCAAAACCAGCGCTTGAAAATGTGATGAATGACAACATCAAATTTCATCCTCCCAAATTTAAAAACAGCTATAAACATTGGATGGAAAATATCAAAGATTGGTGTATTTCTAGGCAACTCTGGTGGGGACAACAAATTCCGGCTTTTTATTATGGTGATGGGGCTAACGATTTTGTAGTCGCTGAAAACAAAACACTAGCCCTTGAAAAAGCACAAAAAAAGACCAAGAAACCTCTTAAAGGAAGTGATTTAAAACAAGACCCAGATGTTTTAGATACATGGTTTTCGTCATGGCTTTGGCCTATTTCTGTATTTGGAGGGATAAAAGATAAAACCAATAAGGAGATTCAGTACTACTACCCTACTCAAGATTTGGTGACGGCTCCTGAAATTATGTTTTTCTGGGTGGCGCGAATGATCATGGCTGGCTATGCCTTTATGGGCGAGAAACCCTTTGAAAATGTCTATTATACAGGTATTGTAAGAGATAAACAAAGGCGGAAAATGTCGAAATCTCTGGGTAATTCTCCTGACCCCATAAAGCTGATGGAAAAATACGGGACAGATGCCGTTCGGGTGGGTATGTTACTAAGTTCACCAGCTGGTAACGACTTATTGTTTGATGAAAATTTATGTGCACAGGGACGAAATTTTTCAAATAAAATATGGAATGCCTACAGGTTAATCTGCTCATGGAATACCAATGAAGAACAGAGCAGTGAGGCAGAAAAAATGGCCATTGATTGGATGACTCAAAGAATACATAAAATAGGTTATGAAAATAACGCTTTATATAGCCAATATAGGTTATCTGATGTATTGATGAACCTTTATAAACTTATTTGGGACGACTTTTGTGCTTTGTTTTTAGAACTCATTAAGCCTGGATTTGAGCAAACTATCTCTGAAAAAACCACAAAAGACGTTAAAGCGCTTTTTGAAAATATATTAAAGCAATTGCACCCCTTTATGCCATTTATTACCGAAGAGCTATGGTCTAATTTAGAGTCTCGAGAAAAAGGCGAAAGTATTTCAACGGCAGCATGGCCTAAATTTAACACTACGTTTAACCAAAAGCTTTCAGAAGACTTTATTCTATTCTCTGGTATTACAAGCCATATACGAACCATTAGAAAAGAAAAAAACATCGGATTTAAAACCCCAATACCTTTGTATTTTAAAGAAAATAATTTCGTGCATCCAAACATCATCCCACTGCTTAAAAAAATAAATAATTTGAGTGCTTTTGATAAATACGATGAGAAGGCAAGCGGTTTACTCTCATTTATTGAGCAGAATCAAGAATATTTCATTAAAAACCCTGTGGGAGATCTTTCTGAGAATACAGCTGATATCTCAAAAATTCAAGAAGAAATCAACTACACCAAAGGCTTTTTAGCTTCTGTTGAGAAAAAATTAGCAAATGAGCGCTTTGTGCAAAATGCTCCAGAGAAAGTAGTAGAATTAGAACAAAAGAAAAAAGAAGATGCCCTACAAAAACTCAAACTTTTAAAAAAACAACTCTCAACGTGTAATTAGCCAATCCTTAACAGCTACTTGGTTTTGTTTTGTTAAGGATTAGCTAAATAACTATAATAGTTTTTTAATTGTCTACCAGATCAACCATGCTTTGTGTGGTTGGATCATCTACCTCTATGCCAAAATCTCCACATACTGTTGCATGCGCAATGATATAAATTGTAGAGGAAGTAGGTTCTGAATCATAAGGGTATTCGTTTCCATAATCAACCGGATTTAGATCCGTAGATCCGTCACTATTCACTATAAATGAATACTTGTCTATCTGTGCACCATCTAAATTTTGGTGTTTATCTGTATAGCGTCCTGGCGCAATTTTACTTGGCAATTCATCTGATATATACACATGTGTTTCAAACAAACCAAAATGGTCATATGTTTCAAAGATTACTTCAGCGTCGCGGCCATTATATTCTACATATAATTCACCTATTTTACTCCCCTTAGATATATCACCTTGTCCGGCTGCTGCATATATCGGATAGGTAAATGTGCCTATATTTTCAATAGGTATAACCCAACCCCAACGCTTATGATTTGAAATGCCTAGATCAAAAAATGAGAGATCTCCAAGAGCAAATGCAGTTTCACATTTGTACATTTCTGGGTCAACTTCTCCCTGATAATCACCCTCACCAAAAGGAAGTTCTGAAATTAAATGTTTTTTTTGGGCTGAGTCAGCAATACTTAAAGGATTTTGATGTTGTTCTTTAGCGCAAGAAGAAATAAGAAGAATGCCACTTAGTGCTAGGGTTGAAAAAAAGGGGGTACATTTCATGATTAACAGATTTTAAAAATTAAACTTAACCTTACTGTACGTTCAACTTTAAAAAAGGTTACCTATGTTATTATTTTAACCCGGATTATACATTAGAAAATCGACTACGCCTTTCCAATGCATAATCCGGGTTTAACGCAAAAAGCCCTTTATCTCTAAAGGGCTTTTTCTATTCTCTTAATTAAGAGTGTTCTTTTTAATGGCTGTGGTTATGCCCACCAGTACATTGCTGTTTCTTGGTTGGCTGCGCCTTTACATCAGCACAACATACTTTTTCGCAATCTGGTGCACAAGCCTTTTTATCAGCAGATTTTGAACAAGGTTTTTCACAACCTGGCTTGCAAGCTTTTTTGTCCTTAGCTCCTTCACAAGAAGCCTTATCTTTTTTAGCACAACAGTCTTTATCTCCTCCTTTTTTGCATTTTTTTGCATTGGCACACTTTTTGGCCTTTGCGTTATCACAACACTTCTTTTCACATCCTGGTTTACAGGCTTTGGTTTCTACTTTTTCTTTAGCGGCATCTACTGCTTCTTGAGCTTGGTACGAGAAGCTTAAACCAAACATCATCATTAATAAACAACATACATTTTTCATAATTGATCTATTTAATTAAGTTTAATAAGTTTCATTACTATTTAAGGTAAAGATACTACTTTACATCTGCTTTAACGTAAATAATTTTGGAAAGTTGCACTTTTCCAGTGTAAAGTACCTGCATTTTTCTTGTGACCACTCCTTTTTTTGTGGCTTTAAAAATAATATCTAGTGCTTTACGCTCTCCGGGAGCTAGTGAAAACTCTTGTTCATTGACCACCGTGCACGAGCATTCTGATTCTATATCATAAATATGAAGCGTATCTGAACCTGTATTTTTTAAAGTCAGCTCTGATTTTGATTTTGATCCGTACCTCAAGGTTCCTAAATCGATCAAAGAATCTACTTCAAGGCTTGAGATCGTCTCTGCTTTAGAGGTTTCAATATTTTGCGCCAAACTCACTGATAACACCTCTATTTTTCGCTCTTGTGCTGCTTTAATACTATATACAGAGTTCTGAACATCATGAAAATTATCGCTTACCGTAGTATCAGCACGGTATTCGCCAAAGGGTTCTTTTTTAAACTGAATATTCCCATTTTCGAGAAAGCTTAAAAGCGCTCCGTTTTTATATTGCTTGACATAATTTTGGAGGGATGAAATACGTCTTAAGGTCAGTTTTTCATTATAATCGCTCTTGGCCAGTGGAGAGGCATACCCTTTAACCGTTAAAAGAAAAGACCTCCCTGCCTTTAATTCTTTCTCTAGCAAAGCCATAAACATCTGCAAATCACTCACTCCTTTATCGACCTTTTGAAAGAAAAAATCTTCTATATCTTCTTGAGCTGTTTGGGCTAGAGTATCGTCTAATCCTTTCGCATACTCTTTTTTATAGGTGTCGATTAAATCTGTATAGCGCGTATAAGTCTCAAGATAATTTTTAGATGTAAGTGTGTCTGTGGTTTTTGGATCGGGTCTGTCATTATGAAAATATAAGGTAACGGGTAAATACTTATTGAGTTGTTCTAAAGAGGTATAAATGTCTGTAATGGTATCCGTACTGTCTTTTGGGGGATACTTAAATGCGTAAATATCACTGCAACAGCGTTGCGTATCTGACGCTGTTATATAGGGCCGATTTGAACTTAATAATCCGTACTGATCATAGAGAGCAAAATATAAATCATTGTGTGAAGAGTTTAGGGGGATGCCCACATTGTTGGGAACGCTTAATGATTTAAGAGGTCCGCAAGATTTAAAAATATCGTATCCGCCAAGCCCATGGTGCCAATCTGAACTAAAATATAAACACCCATCTTGTGTATTATAAAAGGGCGTCACCTCATTTCCAGGTGAGTTGATTGTTCTGCCTGCATTTTTAGGCGTAGAAAACCGATCGCCATTGTTTTTAATTTCTGCATAAAAAATATCAAAGCCGCCTTTTCCGCCTCTTTTATTCGATGAAAAAAACAAGTACTCTTTTTTAGAAACCTCAACAACAAAAGGTTGTGTTGAAGAATATCCTTCGGGATTAATAGTCATAGGAAGCATTTGGGGTTCTGACCAACCAGAGGCTGTTTTTTTAGTTTTATAAAGCGCGCAATCACGCCCTTCGCATCTTGAAAAAAATCCTAGTTTTCTGTCTTTGGTTAACACAAAATTAGCCTGATGATATGCGCTGTTGTTGACCATTAGATCAAAAGTTTGTGGCTTACCAAAATCTAATACAGAAGTATCCACAGAAGCCTGAATAATAGAAATAGGTTTTTGTTTAATATTTGTGGCCTCTTTAGTGTTTTCATCGTACTTTAATTGTGCATAATATAAAGTGTTGTCAAATACCTTAGGGGCAAAATCGGCATATTTAGAGTTTAAAGGCTCATCTGCTCTTTGAACCTCTAAGGCTAAGGTATCTAATACTATTTTTTGAGCTACATCTATGCTGACCAATTCATTTTTAGCTCTTCTTTTTAAAAGCGAAGGTGCTCTTCGATACGTTTTAGAAAACACAGAGAGCATTTGTTTTGATTCTTCATACGAGCCTTTTATTTTTAAGAGCAGTGCTTTGTAAAAAAAAGCCTCAGCCATTGTTTTATTTTTATCTTTTTCAATGACTTGATCATAGGCCAAAAGTGCTTTTGCATTTTCATTCATCTTTCTGAGTGAATGCGCGTGATTCAATAGTAAATCTACTTGATCTTCATTGGCTTTATATCCCTCTAAATAATAAGCGGCAGCAGCGGCATAATCAAGTTTTTGTTCTGCTTCAAGGCCTTTTTTTATCCAGCCATTATTACTGCTTTGAGAGAGTAGTGAAAAGACAAAAAAAATACACGCTATAGTGTTTAAAATCTTACACATCGAAAGGGTGTTTTTCTCCATTAACAATACGGTAACAACTGAGCTTGTCTTTGAATACTTCTGGCTTAAAGGTAGAGGTCTTTAACAGCATACGCACACACTCTTGAATACCTTCAGTAATGGAAGGGTGCGGATGCACCATTTCGGCCAGCTCTTCAATGCCTTTATTCATTTTAATAAGCAAAGCTACTCCTTGTATAGCGCTAGAAGCATGTGGACCAATCGCACGCATACCCAAGACTTTCATTTGGTCGTCGTCGGTGACAATAATTTTAAAAAACCCTTGGGTGGTACGCATGGCAATGGCTCTGGTTATTAAGCTATAATCAAGCTTAACGACCCTTACATTTACTTTATTCTCAATGCAATGTTGCTCATTTACGCCAACTGCTGCAACCACAGGATGCAAAAACATAATGGTGGATACATTCTGATAACTCAAGGCTTTTTGCGTATTGCCAAACATTTTTTCAACCGCATACCTGGCTTCAACTTCGCCTACATTGACAAGTGCAATATGGCCAGACACGTCACCTACCGCATAAATATTTGGGATGGATGTTTGGGTGTCATTCTCTTTAATTGAAGAACCCCTTTCTGAAAGATCAATCCCAATGTTCTCTAAATTAAGCCCCTCTACATTTGGTACTCTACCAATAGACAACAATGCCTTATCCGCGCGGATGGTTCGTTTTTCGCCCGTTACATTGTGCTTGATGGTGTAAGACACCTTGTTGTTTACTGTACGCATCTCTTCAAGCGCACAACACTGATGAATCTCTACCCCTTTATCCTGTAGATTTTTTGCCACCATATCTGCAATGTCTTGATCTTCAAAAGGCAAAATTCGGTCTGCTCTATCAATCAAATAAACTTTTGTTTTACCAAAGTTTGAAAAAATAGTCGCATATTCACACCCAATCACCCCGGCACCTAAAATCACCAAGCTCTCAGGGTATTTTTCGAGCCTATGAATACCATCGCTGGTCATGATAATGCGTTCATCTACCTCGATCTGATCAATCACCCTTGGCCGACTGCCTGTGGCTATAATAATATTTTTGGCCTGAATGCTTATGGTCTCACCGTCTTTTTTTTCGATACACACATCGTGCTTACTCTTTAAAGAGCCAAAACCTTTAAAGTAAGAGAATTGAGCATTTTCTGACTCTTTTTGCAACAACTTCAAATGCAGAGAGTACTGAAGTTTTTTCTCAAAGATGGCTTCTGAAACGGTGCGTTGTACCTCTTCCCATGAAATGGTGTAATTTTGATCAGATTTGGCATGTAAATAATTATTAATAAAGGCCACGCGTTCTGAAAGTTCCCACATGGTTTTAGAGGTTAAGGCCCCATCATAAACCCCAGCGCCTCCTATGCGTTTTTTCTCAACTAAAGCTACCTTTTTACCAAAATCTACCGCGCGCATAGCCGCTGCATAACCTGCAGGGCCACCACCAATCACACATAAATCATACTCTGTAGTTTGTTTTGACATTTGAGTTTTGCCAAATTTAACGTAATTTCATCAATCTATTTTCTTTTTATGGGCAGCACACAAAGAAATCTATTTTTCATGTTCACTATCGCTTTTTCCACGATGGTGTTTTATTCTTTTGAGTGGATGAATCCTCCTGAAAAAAACCAAGACCATTCTTCTCTAGTTAGCCAACAACTCTCTGTTTTAGGTGAGAATTTGCCCTGGTATTTAGACAGTACGTTTACCCCTCAAGAAATTGAAAGAGGACAATCCCTCGTTTATAAGGGCTATTATACTCTAGGCACTAAAAAAAGCAAAAAACAATCTAAACACTTTACGTGTAAAAGCTGTCACAATACACAAAGAGAAGATCCTGTTTTGTATCGTCCATCTGCTGAGTCTCGTCTTGAATATGCCGTTGAACATAATCTACCTTTCTTACAGGGCACCACACTTTGGGGTGCTGTGAATAGAGAGCATTGGTACAATGACGATTATTATAAAAAATACGGCTCGCTTGTGAAAAACGCACAAGATAATCTAGAAAGTGCCATCCAACTTTGCGCCACTGAATGCGCCCAAGGCCGAGCGCTTACTCAAGAAGAAATGCGCTATATGCTTGCCTATCTTTCATCCCTCCAAGTTAAAATGAGTGATCTAGATTTAACTGAAAAAGAAACTCATAAAATCAGCAATGCTTCATCCCCCCAAGAAAAAAAACAGGCCCTCTCACTTCTTAAAAGCAAGTACTTATTAGCTTCAGGCGCTACATTTACAGATGTATTATCAAAAGATAAACGAAATCAAAAAGCGAATCCTCAAACCGGAAAACAGATTTACACCCAGAGTTGTTTGCATTGCCACAATCCGAAAAATGGGGTTACCAATTACACCTTAGACATTAGCAAAATTGACATCAAACATCTGAAAAAGAATGTTTTAGAGAATAATCCATACTCTATCTATACGATTACTAGAGTGGGTACTTCCCCCATTCCGGGCTATAAACCTTATATGCCTCATTATAGATAGATTGAGCGATCATCAAATTCATGATTTGGCTGCTTATTTAAATGTCGCAAAATAAAACAATGTGTAACTTTTAGCTAAGTAGCGACGTACAAAAAGCGTTTCTATCATGTTAAAAAAAGGTTACATAATCGCCGTACTGGTGTTTTTATCTTGTGTTCAGACACTACAGGCTACACATATTGTAGGCGGTGCATTTGATTACCAAAAAATAGCCGATTCTACTTATGTGATTACCCTTAAATTGTACCGCGATTGTAGAGTTGACTCTGTGAATTCGCCTATTCCACTTCCGACAGTTGCCAATATAAAAATACGAGGATTTTTAGGTGCTGATGTAGGCAAAGACATCCAAATTCCTAGAATTTCGATAGGCGAAGTTGATCCGGTGGTAGATACTTGTGTGGTACAACCCAATATATGTGTACAAGAAGGCATTTATAGAGATACTATTTATGGCATTGACCCCAGACAAGGGCATCATGTATATTATCAGTTGTGCTGTAGAAATTCTACCATATTAAATGTGGTAAACCCTTTAGATGCCGGCGAGAGTTTTTACACCTATATTTCGCCCGATACCCTTTTTTATCCTAAGGTTTCTGAACGTTTAATCTGGTTTGAAAATTTTGATTTAGCAGATAGTTTAGACAGTGATAATGGCAGCACTGCATGGAGCACAACGTCTTCTTCAGGTTCAAATGTTTTTGGCGGAACTTTAGACGGTAAGTTTTGTGTGTCTGATGCAGATGGTCCTTATACACTTACAACTGAATATGTCGATATTTCAGCGCATAGCTCAGTTGATTTACAAGTTACTTTATTTGAAGAAGGCGGGCTTGAATCAAGCGATCAAATTGAAGTGTTTTATAATTTAAATGGTTTGGATGGCGTTGATTACCCTTTTGATGTCAATGATTTTGTACAGGACGACTTTACTCCTGGATTAACCGCATATGCCGATAATGTTTCGGGGCTTAGTGTACGGGTTAAAGTGGTAATAGAAAATAATTCACCCCTAGAAATGCATTGCATTGATAACATCAAAATTATTTCGCCAGATACGGCAAGTTATGCCCTTGGAGATAACAGTAGTCCTGCCTTTGTGAATACGCCTCCGATTTTTGTATGCCTACAAGAAACGCTAGAATTTGATAATTCTGCCATAGATGCAGACGGAGACTCTTTAGTCTATAGTTTTTACACCCCTTACGATGCAAGAAATCCGGCAGATGCTGATTTTGAAGATTATATACCTACCTATTCTGTAGACGATCAAATTATTTTTGACACCATCCCTTGGGTCACTGGATTTGATGCCAACAATCCCTTGGGGCCATCAGGCATTTCACTTAATGCCAATACTGGATTGCTCACGATAAGCCCTCCAAATTTAGGACAATACGTTGTGGGTGTTCGGGTGGATGAATATCGAGACGGACGCCTGATTGGGTACACGGTTCGTGATTTTCAATTTAACGTAGTCTATTGCCCGCCTATCGCTGAGGCTATGATCAATGATTCTACCTCTTGCGCCAATAGAGCCACCATTTTTCTTGAAAGTGAGGATGCTGCAAAAAACTACTGGTGGGATTTTGGTGATCCGACCACCAATGCGGATACCTCTATTATCAAGTCCCCTACTTATGCCTATGATGCTGGAGGCAATTATACCGTTACCCTAATTACAAACCCTAATACGGCCTGCGCAGACACGATGACAAAAAACTTGGCGATAAAATCTATAGATGCTGATTTTGGATTTGGCTCTTCGTTTTGTCAAAACGAAACCGTACTATTTAAAGACTCTACTGTTGTGTCTTCTAATAATGCTATTGTAAGTTGGACATGGGATTTTGGCAACGGATCCACATCCACCCAACAAAACCCAAGCTCAACCTACACCACAGTAGGCACTTACCAAATAAAGCTCGTGGTTGAAGACCAAGAAGGATGTAAAGACTCTATCACTAAAAGCATTGTGGTTACACCAAGACCTATACTTACAGCAGCCAATGATTTTAATGCCTGTGTAAATGAAAATAAAATTACTTTATCGGCTACTGCGCAGCATTATGTATCGATTGATTGGAATTTAATCGGACCAGGCTATGGGGTATTTGTCTCTGAAAATAATTTAAGTACTGATTTTACTCTTAGCCCCTTAAACAATACTTTTAATGTAAGTAGCTTAAAATTTGAAGTGATTGCCACAGGCAGTTGCGCCACAGTGAGAGATACCATTGAAGTGACCCTTAAAAAAGCACCAAGGCTTGATCTTTTTGGTGATACCACGATGTGTTATGGCGCCGACAGTATTTTAATTGCTCTTTCTCCAAGTGGAGGCACCTTGCCTTATCAGTACAATTGGAGTAATAACATCACATCCATTAGTCAGTATGTAGATGTAGGCTCTTATGTAGGCTGGGTTGAAGATGCAAATGGATGTCTCTCGCCAAAAGATTCTATTGTAATTGATCAGGTTCAGAATCAGACAACGGTGCAGATACATGCCGATTCAATTGTGTGTTTAAACAATGCGCCTTTTGACATTCACGCCTCTTATGCTCACACTGATGGCATTACCTGGTCAGCTGCCGGCACCATAGCACCTAGTAGTACAGATTCGGTGATTACTTATAACCCAACAGCAGCTGAGAGAGCTGCCCTTAGTTTTAGTATTCGCATTCAAACAGATCAAGACGCTTTAGGATGCCCTACGGCAAAAGATACTGCTGAGATTCAAATCAATAGGCTAATCGTATTAAATAAAGATTCTATTATTCCGCCTTGTTATGACAACGACGGATTGGCGTATGTTCAGGTATCTGGAGGCACAAATCCATACCTCTACCAATGGGGCAGTTCTTCTAATAATCAGATTGGCGATACAGCCTTTAATTTAAGTGCCTCCTGGCATTATGTAACGGTTACTGACACTATTGGATGTAGCGTGGTAGATTCTTTTGATTTAAGAAATAACCCACTTGTGCTTGATATTACAGACACTAGCGATGTAACCTGCTTTGATCAAGCAACTGGTAGCGCTACACTGGGCATATCAGAAGGTGTAGCCCCCTATTCTATTTTGTGGGATAGCCTTGCCGGATCTCAAACTACGGCCACAGCTACAAATTTAACACCTGGCACCTATACAGTTACCGGTGTGGATGCTATTAATTGTAAAGTTGACATCTCTGTACCTATTCAAAATTTAGCACCTTCAGCAGTTGCATTAAATAGCTTAGGTAGTGACACTTTATGTGCAGGCAACTCCTTTAATTTATCTACAGGTGCTTCGGGGGGATATGGCCCACCTTATACGTATAACTGGAGTACTGGCTCAAGCAATACCTCTTTTACAGTTTCTCCGGCAGACGATATGCTTTATACTGTATCGGCTACCGATAAAGAAGGTTGCCCAAGTGAAATAGACTCTTTACACATAGGCGTAAACACGATGGTGCTTACTAAAGATTCTATAATTCCGGATTGTGATTCTACCAATGGCGTAGCGAGTGTAAGTCTAATTGATGGCACGATGCCTTTTACGTATCAATGGGGTGCTAGTTCGAATAATCAAGCTACAGATACCGTTTACAATTTAGCCCCGGTGATGCATTATGTAACCATTACAGACGCTATTGGGTGCCAAACCTCTGCCTCATTTAATTTAGACAATGATCAGCCAGATTTAGCTTTAATCGACACCACACATGTCGATTGTTACGGCCAGCCTGAAGGCGAAGCGACCGTATTGGCTTCAGGAGGTACTGCACCTTACGCCTACCAATGGGATTCTTTAGCCAATTACCAAACTACCCCAACTGCAGTGTTATTACAAGCAGACATCTATACTGTTTCAGCTACTGATGCTACAGGTTGTACTGTATCTTTAGAGGTCGAAATTGAAGATCGTTCTGAAGGTGAAATTTTTGTTACGCTCTCTGAGCCTGATACAGTCTGTCCAAACACACAAATCACCTTAAATGCGTCTGCTTCAGGTGGTGCTGGAGGCCCTTATTCTTTTGATTGGAACAACGGTTTTGGATCTGGAAACAGCATTACAGTAACCCTTGTATCTGACATGACCTATAATGTCATTGCTACAGACAGCAAAGGCTGTAAAAGTCTTGGTGATTCTGTTATCATGCGCGTGCACTTGTTTAACCCAGATAGCTTGCTGTTGAATACGCAAGATGTCTGTCAATTTAGTGAAAGTTTTATCAGTGCCTCTTACCAAGGTGATCTTGGCCCTTATACCTATACCTGGGATAACGGTTTAAACGGATCAGGACCTCATCAAATTATAGTGTCTGACACACAGAATTATTCAGTTACAGTAACTGATGTATGTGGCAATCAAGTCAGTAATTCTCTTTCAGTTTATCCGCTTGATGTTCCTGAAATTGCAGACTATATAAATATGGATGGATGCGAGCCTTTTTCATTTTCAATTTCAGATTCATTAAACAATTCAAATATAGTAGAATATTTATGGGATTTAGGAGACGGCACCACCTCTAGCCTTTCTGAGGTGTCTCACACCTATCAAAATCCTGGTATTTACTCAGTCAAATTGCAAATGATTAACACTCTTGGCTGCACCTCAAATTTTGATACTGCTTCTATTGTAAACGTATTTAGCTTACCTATTGTGATTTGTGGCGCTTCAGATACTGAAATTGAATTTGGTGAACCTGCCCAATTTAGCAGCTCAACCCAAACTACCTACAATTGGGATTTAGGCGATCCCCTATCAATTGAAGATACATCCACCCAAAAAGCAGTGACCTATTTTTACAGCGACACGGGCACCTATACCGCCTCTGTAATAGTGAGTAATCAATACGGATGTATTGACTCTTGTTTTGTGACTATTCGTGTGAGTCCTGATATTAGTATCAAAGTACCCAATGTATTTATTCCTGATCCGACCGGGCCAAATGGGGGAGACTATGATCCTGATAATCCGAATAATCAGGTTTTCTTTCCGTTTACCGAATATGTAGATAAATTTCACATGATGATTTTTAACCGCTGGGGTGAAATGATCTTTGAAACCTACGATATTAACAAAGGATGGGATGGTTATTACAAAGGCAAATTATGCCAACAAGACGCCTATGTATGGAAAATTGAAGCTACCTTTTTTGATGGGAGAGAGAAGAGTTTAACTGGAGACGTGACATTGCTAAGATAACTATGAGAGCACTTACTTGCATATGTTTTTTTTTCGCTTTTATTTCAGCTGATTCTTTTGGGCAAGACATTCAATTCTCTCAGTTTTATGCGGCTCCTACCCACTTAAATCCAGCGTATGCTGGAAATACCCCTGGCACTAGAGTAGCCTCTATTTTTCGCTCACAATGGACCTCTTTAGTAGGCACCTTTAACTCATTTAACCTCTCATTAGACCGTAATTTTTCGGATAGAAACAGCGGAATAGGTTTAAACTTTACAAGAGATAAGGCTGGTTCTGTAGATCTTAACTTTACAAAGATTGAACTTAATTATGCCTATTACATTAAAATTAATCGTCAGCTTAAAGCACGTCTTGGCTTAGGAGGCGCTTTTGCCTCTAGAAGTGCAGATGTCTCTAAATTTGTATTTTCAAGCCAAATTGCTCAAAATACGACAACTATACCACAAGGATATTCTTTTCAAACCAGTCGGTATTTTGATCTTTCTACTGGTGGGCTTTTATATGGAAGCAATTGGTGGGCAGGATTATCGTTTGGGCATCTAAATATGCCTCAGCAAAATATTGTAGCTACAGCTATCGCAGGCAATAGCTTACCCATTTTAATGTCTTTGCATGGAGGATATACATTTAAACTAAAAGAAAGTATTAAGAAAAAAGCAGAATTCACCATGACACCCATTTTGCATTATAAGTCGTCTAGAAAATGGGACCAGTTAGATATCGGCTCATATTTCAATAAGCGTATTCTCACTTTTGGCGCTTGGTATCGTGGTTTACCATTGATTAAAAGAAATCCAGAAAAAAACCCATCTACCGGATTTAATCAGAGTTTAAATCAAGATGCCGTAATTTTACTCTTTGGTTTAGAGGTGGACGAAATGCGTTTGGCCTATTCGTATGACATAACGGTGTCTAAACTTTCTACTGGATCTTCTGGCGGAAGTCATGAAATCACCTTTATCTGGGAGATTGCTTCACGTCAACAAAAGCTTTCGTATAGAAAACATTTAGTGCCTTGTGCTAAATTTTAAACCCAGGTTAAATGTTTTTAATTGCTTTTTGAAGCATGTGAGCTTATGAGTTTATCGAACTAAAAAGATTTCACCGGCCTTTTTGTGCTTAGCTCCAAACACATCATAGCCAACAAACTTATATACATATAAACCCTGTGGGTATTCTTGGCCATTTTGGTTTTTACCGTCCCAAGAAAAAGTGGTTTTGTCGCTCATAAATACTCGCTTGCCCCATCTATCAAATATTGAAAACTCAAAATTATCATCGGAAATACCCGTAGTAAAAATAGTATACAGTGGATTAAACGGATCGTCGTTAGGGGTAAACGCATTCGGAATAAAAACCGTATAAAAAGAGTCTACAACTACAACTCTTTGAATTGAGTCTACACAATTAAACCTATTTTGTATCGTGAAATTAACGAGATACTCTCCACTTTTTGGAAATACATAAGTAGGATTTTGATCAGTTGAAAAGTCTTCACCATCAATGCTCCAAGACCAATTTTTTGATTCTGCAGACTGGTCTATAAAATGTACCTCTGGATTAAGCGATGTAGGCAATATGGGATCAAAAATAAATTCTGGCTCTGGAAGTGGTCTAGGATAAACATTTAACGAAAAGGTATCGGTACACCCAAAAGAATTATGTGCAATCAAATCTATGATATATTCACCGCTTTGATTATAGCATATCGCTGGATTTTGTTCTGCGATTCCGCCCCCATTACCAAAAATAAATTCATTGAGCACTATGGCATCTGTTGGGGAAAATGAGCTGTTGGTTACTTGCGTACAAAAAGGGATACACCCTTCATTGGTATCTAAAGAAAATAGGGCCACAGGTTGTTCATAGATATTAACCACAATAGACGTATCGTCTTTACAGCCTGCGAGAGTAGTAACCTCTAAATTAGCCGTATAACTATTTACTGCCGGATAAAAATGAGGTCCATATGTGCCAATGTTTGTCATTTGCTGGCTGCCATCTCCTAGATTCCAGAGAAATTGACTAATAGAATCTGTGCCGTAAATAAGGCTTTGATCAAAAAATACAATCCCATCAGATATGCACCCTAATGAATTCGAGAAATTAGCTTTTGGCAAATCCAATACAGATATAAAAAATGTAGAATCATTCATACAACCTAGTTGATCTTCGGCTATAAGCGTTACAGAATGAGTCCCTGGATTGTTTACGGTATGACTTAGGGCGTTCCCCGTATAACTTTGTCCACCAATTAACCAGTTCTGATTTACAATGGCACCATTGGGTGAGATAGATGCATCTAAAACCTGCAAAGGCTGCTGATCAATACATTGTGGCGTATATGCATAATACACACTTGGCAGAGGATTGACGTTTACTTGAAAAACAGTATCCCACTGGCAGCCAAAAACATCCTGGATCACATAACGTATATCTTGTGTGCCGGATTGATTTAATATAACTGCAACAGAATCTCCATTGGCTAATAGTTGACCACCACTCTCCCACCAAGTATCTTGAATAGCCACTGGATACACTGAATCTATAGGATACAGACTTGGGTCAAAATTCAGTTGCAAAGAAAAAATAAATCCATTATCTAAAGGCAAATTATCATTCACAGAAATACTCCATTCTCCATTTAGCGGACAACCAATCAAGTTAGAAAAAGATTGTACCGGCAAATACTCTTGTTCGGGTAAAGCAAGAGGATTAAAAGCATCAATATAATCTTCCCAGGTTTGTGAAGCAGACATATTAAAACAATATTCATAGCCTATACCGGCGGTAGGATTTGAGTTGTCATTATCAATGGGCTCTCCTAAAAAGGTGCCTGCTCCTGTTAACTGATGTAAATACACGCTTTGCCCATTGGGACATGTGAGTGAAATTTCTAAGTCCCCCACATAAGAATGCTCCATTTCTATACATATATTGGTTAAATCAGAAATCGAAGAAATAGTTTGTCCTGCAATAAAATCTTCTACTTGATATGCAGAAGAAAATGTAACTCCCTGTACATCATCTAAGAATATGGGATCTGAGACCGAACTAGGCACCGGGGTAATGGTGTCTTCATTTGGCTTTGCTACAAGCGAAAACGTATCGTTTAAACACACCCCATTTATTGGCGGGATTACATTAAAATCAGGCGTTCCTGAAACACGAATGGTCAATAGCTGTTTTCGAGATTTACAGCCTACTGTATCTAGCACAGTTAAATACACAGGAAAAATACCAGGTATATCGTAATTAAACGAGCCTTGTTCTCCTGTAAATGAAGTAGAGGCTAAATCCCAAACTAAAGTATTAATCTGATCGTTCTGAGTATAGGTCGTGTTGTTTTCTGGATAAAGCGTTTCGGACTGAAAATTAACCGTTTGCCCTTCACAAATTTCTAAAATATTACTGTTTGATGCATTTAAGGGTAAATTGACAGATGCTTTAGGCTCTATCTCTTGGCAACCATCGCAAGAAATCAAAGCCCTAAAACCTAAATCAGTCAAAGAGAAAGGATCTGAGATAAACTGAAAAGTCAAACATCCCGACGAACCTAAAATAGTTTGCCCTGTTAAATCTTGATTAGAATACGCTCCGATAAGTGGCGATAAAGTTGTATTGCCATCGTAAATATAAAGGGTGTCAGTTGACGCCAAATCAAAACTAGAAAAATAAAATTCTGGACTAAAGGCACCTATATCTGAACAATGCGTATACACAAGGTTTTCTGACGGCAGATATCCATCACCTGCACCACCCGAATCATAGAAAACTCCATTACAACTAGCGCCTGTCATATCTAGCATAGTAAATACCTGACTATAGACAGATTGAAAAAAAAGAAGGCCTAAAATTAAAACTACAATTCTTTGGGTCATACCAATCACTATCGCCTAAAAAGAAAAAAAGTTGCCTTTTTAAGACCACAAATTTAATTAAAATGAGTCAAAAGCCCTTTTAATAGGCTTTCTATTAAAGAAAAAAATGTACTTTTAAGCAAGATGAAAGCTGGTTTGCAAGGTATTGGTTTTAGATTTTTCTCTGCGCCTTTATTAATTGTTTTTATGTGTCTATTTGGCTCATTTGTATATGCGCAAAAAACAAATGAAAAAAGCCAAATTGAAGATCTCTACACCAGAGGTGTAGATCTCTATATTAAAAAGAAATATCAAAGTGCGCATGACCTTTTTAAGCAGTACACCTCTTTTGGCATTATTGAACGAGAGTCTAATGCTCAGATGTATCGCGCACTTTGCAATTTGGCTTTATTTAGAAAACACGCTGATCGCGAGCTCATTGCCACTATCAACCAATACCCAGGTCATGTGCTTTCTAATAAAAGCTTTTACGCCTTAGCGTCTCACTACTATTTAAAACGCAAATGGAATGACGCTTTGTTTTACTTTAACAAAGTATCTACCTTAACTTTTTCAAAAGAGGCAGAGC
>JAHDCS010000056.1 GCA_020629755.1 Flavobacteriales bacterium
CAAATCACTCCCTTCTTTACACATCACTTTTAGAACAAACCATAAAAATAGCTCAGATACTTTTTTGAATGGTGAAAATATTGAAAAAGACATTAGAACCATTGAAGTTTCAAGTATGGTGAGTCAAGTCAGTGCGATTAAAGAAGTGCGTGAAAAGCTTGTTGATTTGCAACAAAAAATGGGCATGCATAAAGGGGTAGTGATGGACGGACGAGATATAGGAACCTCAGTATTTCCGGATGCTGAAGTTAAGTTTTTTATGAATTCAGAACTTGAACTAAGAGTACAAAGACGATACAACGAGCTCATAGAGAAGGGCGAAAATGTATCCCTCAGTGCTGTAAAAGAAAACTTAAAAAAACGAGACTACATTGACACCACAAGACAAGAAAGCCCTTTAATTAAGGCCAATGACGCCATTGAAATCGACAATTCTAACATTAGTATTGACGACCTACTTTTACAAATGCTTCACATAATTACCCAAAAAAATCTTCACAAGGCTAGCGTTTCTCATCCAGCCTAATCCTTTCAAAACTCTATATTTTTTTCAGTTTCTTGATCTTTAGCTCCTCGTTTAGCGCGTAAATTTTTATTATTGTGCTAAACCCATTATAAATGTCATTAAGCAAAGATCAAATTGCTCAGAGAATTGCACAAGAACTCAAAGACGGATGGTATGTCAACTTAGGCATAGGCATCCCTACCCTTGTGGCCAACCATATCCCTACAGATATCAATGTTGAATTTCAATCAGAAAATGGCATTTTAGGCATGGGCCCCTTTCCGTATGCAGGTGAAGAAGATGCTGATTTAATCAACGCCGGAAAACAAACCATCACTGCAAAAAAAGGAGCTGTTTTTTTTGATTCAGCCACTAGTTTTGCTATGATTAGAGGCGGACACGTTCAGCTCACCGTTTTAGGGGCTATGCAAGTGGCTAAAAATGGTGATATTGCAAACTGGAAGATTCCCGGAAAAATGGTAAAAGGTATGGGAGGCGCCATGGATTTAGTCGCTTCTGCTGAAAATATTATTGTAGCGATGACCCATACAAATAAAAAAGGAGAATCTAAGCTTCTTACTTCTTGTAACCTGCCGCTAACTGGGGTGGGCTGTGTAAAAAAAGTAGTTACCAATTTAGCGGTATTAGAAATCAAAGAAAATGCTTTTCATTTAATTGAAAGAGCCCCTGGTGTTTCAATAGATCTAATCAAAGAAAGCACACAAGGCGCATTAATTTGTCCTGAAATAGTGCCAGAGATGCAATTATCTTAACTTAAGATTATGCGCAAGATATTTGCCTTTTTATCGTTCTCAATTCTACCATTTCTATGTTTTGCCTCCAATGAGGCCTTACATCTACAAGAGGGTGTATATGGTATTGTGTTTTTAATTGCTGCTCTTTTAATCGGCGCATTAGTAAGATTTATTTTTCAAGGGTTCATACTCCCTTTTACTGTCATTCTTTTATTAATAGGAATGGGATTGGGCGCTCTTGAACGGCTTCATTTTTTTAACGCTCCTTTTTTTAATGTCTTTAACCATTCATTAAAATGGGCCGCTGATATTGATCCGCATTTATTGCTTTTTGTATTTCTGCCTATTCTCATTTTTGAAGCGGCCTTTAACATGGACTTACACACCTTTAAGAAAACGGGCGTAAATTCTGCCCTTTTAGCTATCCCTGGTATTCTCTTGGCACTTGGGTTTATGGCCGGATTAGTCATGTTATTGCAAAACATGGGCTTTGGCTTTGCTCACTGGACTTGGCCTATTGCTTTAATGTTTGGAGCCGTAATCAGTGCCACTGACCCCGTAGCTGTAGTAGCTATTTTAAAAGAATTAGGTACCTCTAAGCGTTTAGGCACCCTTATAGAAGGTGAATCGCTTTTAAATGACGGCACTTCATTGGTTATTTTTATGGTGCTTATGCAGATGATGTCTGGACATGCCGATACTAATATCTTAAGTGCTTTTTTTGTAGTGTCTGGCGGGGGGATTTTGGTTGGTCTTTTTATTGGGTGGATTTTTTTACGATGGATTAAACGTGTTTTTAAAGATGCTTTAATTGAAATTAGTGCCGTTATTGTCGCTGCTTATTTGACCTTTTATGTCGCAGAGTATGTCTGTCATGTTTCTGGCGTGCTTGCTTTAGTATCCTTGGGTATTATGGTGGGGGGATTGGGAAAAGCGCTTATTTCTCCGAGTGTGAGTCATTTTATGGAAGAATTTTGGGAGTTGGCTGGCTTTATAGCGAACTGTATTATTTTCTTAATCGTAGGGATTATCATTGCGTCTAAAACAGTGTTTACACTTCAAAGTTTTATCCTACTAGGATGTATTTATATCGGAATCCACGCCTCAAGAGGCCTTATGATGCTCTTGTTTTATCCCATAATGAAAAAAATAGGCTACGGCATTACAAAAGAAGAATCTTTAGTGGTATGGTTTGGTGGATTAAGAGGCGCTTTGGCTCTATCCTTAGGCTTGATATTTTTAGGCATCCCCTCTGATATTGTATCAGATCAAATTAAAAATGATTTTTTCTTTTTGATTTGTGGTACTGTGACCCTTACATTAGTGATCAATGCTACAACTGCAGAAAAACTCATTAAAAGCCTTGGTTTAACTAAGCTCTCTAAAGCCAACCAATTAATTAATTCTAAAGCAGCCTCTTACTTATACCGCACCCAAAAAGATTATATCGAAGAGATAAAAACCGACCGTTATCTTAAAAAAGCCAAATGGGGAAACCTTAATGATGTGCTGCCGCAATTAACCTCTGATAAGTCTATAGAAGAATCAAATATTTCACCAGAAGAAAAGCTCTCAGAAACAAGGTTGCGTATTCTTGAAGCAGAAAAGTCTAGTTATTGGCACCAATACAAAGACGGGCTTATAGGACCCAATGGCATTCAAAAGCTCTCAGATGCCATAGACCATATTATTGACAAAGAAGGAGAGATATCGCTCAGTGATCGTCAAGACCTTGACAAGTCTTGGGAAGCGCCGGCTTATCTTGTTAAAATGAGCCAGCTGCCACTGGTTAAGCTCTTTGCTAATCATACGCTACTTAAACGACTCTTTGACAGCTATGATGTCGCAGTGAGTATGGTATTGTCTCAAAAAAAGTGTTTGGATATCCTAAATCAAATGAAAGAGAAAAAAACCTTAAGTGATACCGAGTTTAAAACGCTTGAAGGCGAAGTCCAAGACAATATTATTCAGGGCAATACTTTTATCAGAAATCTTAAAATTAATCATCCTGTGATTTTTGAAGAAATTTCTACACGTCAAGCACGTCGAAAATTATTGCAAAAAGAAAGAAAAACCATTCATCAAATGACCTCTGAAGGGTTAATTGACAGTAAAGCGGCACAGAAAATGCATGAAGATTTAGATTCTAGAGTAAAGAAAAATGTCTTATAGAGGTTTTGAAAAGAACTCTTATAAAGAAGATTTTATGCCAGCCTGCTCCTCTCAAATATTATCCGCCCAATGTTCTGGATCAGCCTTCCATTTTAACAAGACCTCTCTTTGTGAAGAATTGATGTATTTTTTTTGCTCTGCTGCCTGAATTAAAGCATCGTAATCACTTAAGCTCTTATAATAAAATGCCTTAGATAAGATATGTTGTTCTGATGCTTTAAGTTGGTAATCAAAAATAGCAAACAAGCCCTCTACCTTTAGCCCAGAGGCCTCTAATGCCTTTATGGCGTTAAGAGAACTTTTTCCGGATGAAATCAAGTCTTCTATTACTAACACTTTATCTGAGGCTTTAAACGCCCCTTCTATTTGGTTTTCTAAGCCATGTCCTTTGGCTTTAGAACGCACATAAATGAAGGGTTTCTTTAAGCGTTCAGCCAGTAAGACTCCATGGGCAATCCCCCCAGTAGCCACCCCTGCAATACAATTCACTTGTAGATCAGAATCGTGGTACATCTCTTCAAAAGCATCTATGATTTGAGCTCTTTGTTTTGGGTAGGATAAAATTTTTCTATTGTCGCAATAAATAGGCGAATGTAATCCTGATGCCCATTGAAAAGGCTTCTCAACAGAAAGTTTTACAGCTTGTATATCTAATAAGATATCTGCTATCTTTGTGGCTCTATCTAAAATCATCGCTGTGTATTTTGAGCTTTTTCTCAACCAAAAGGTACTGACAATATCAAAAAAAGCCAATGATTCTTCTTTAAAAAAGAAGATTACATTTCTGATTCATCCCTCAGAAACACAAAAACTTGATTTTGTATTTAGATTATTTTGTTCTGATACTCTCCAAAAAAGTATACACATTCAATCTCCATCCCCCCCAAAAATAAAAAAACAGATTAAAAAGAAATGTCTAATTATTAAAGCCGCTGGTGGTGTAGTCCTTAAAGACAATGCTCTTTTGCTGATCAAACGACTCCATAAGTGGGATCTACCCAAAGGGAAAATTGAAAAAAATGAAAAAACATTAAACGCTGCGAAACGCGAAATTAAAGAAGAGACAAATATTAATGCCCTCAAAAAAATACAAAAACTCCCTTCTACTTATCATATGTATACACACAAAGGGCAAATGGTAATCAAAAAAAATGACTGGTATTTATTCAGCTCAAGATCTACAAATACTCCTATCCCTCAAAAAGAAGAGTCTATTCAAAAGGCTTTATTTATTCCATTCTCAAAAGCCCTAAAAAACCTACAGGGTTCATATAAATCATTCAAGCCCTTAATCCATGAACTTAAAAAACTAGAAAACGTGCTTGTAAAATAAGTTTTAAAAAATGCCGTTCTTTGTAAAAACAAACGATGAACTATTTATTGATAATTCCCTGCTTCTTAGTATTTGGCATTGCACATGCACAAATGAATGACTCCTTAAACACTGCGCAGATTGCAGATCATATGCATAAACCCACCAATCAATGGGGAGTGTCTATTAATATCTCTCAAATTTTTAAAGATGCCTCTATTGCTGCGCCAAAAGACGATGTACATGAACATGTATTTATTCGTAAATACCTCAGCGCTAAAACCGCTCTGAGATTTGGATTGGGGTTTAAAAATCTAAACCAGAGTGTTTCTATTCTAGATACCTTGGGTGGTTTTCAGGCCGACACCGACTCTTCTTTCAAACAAAATCAAGTGTACATTTCATTTGGTGTTGAGAAACATATTAAAACGGGGTCTAAACTCGATCCTTATTTTGCTCCGTTCATTAGTTATGCAAAAGTAAGTAACAGTACGGCAAAGAATCTTACTGTTTTATCAGACACGGTCAGTAGCTCTAGTGTAGACATCAGCTATCAAAGGCCTGGAGAGAATTTATTCAAGATAGGGCTTGCGCTTGGAGCAAACTATTTTATCGCTAAAAATCTAGCCCTCGGTGGAGAATTTGGTGTTGGCTATTTTATTCGAAGTCAAGGGGGGGATTTCTCTACTGTTCGCATTAACAGAACCTCAAGCGGCACTGAAATTGTCAATCGTGAAGTAGGCACCTTAATAGAAACCTCTTCTGGTTTTTCTATGCTTGGCTCCGGAAAATTAACTTTGAGTTACTTTTTTTAATCTGTCACTCAAATACCTCAAAGATTTGAAACCATTTTAGCTGGCACCACAATTTGATCAAATTCTTCTGCACTTAAATACCCTAAATTAAGTGCTTCTTGTTTTAGGGTTGTACCGTTTTTATGTGCCGTTTTTGCAATTGTAGCCGCCTTTTCATACCCAATATGCGTATTTAATGCTGTCACAAGCATTAGAGATTGATTGAGCTTTTCTTCAATCACACTTATGTTTGGCTCTATACCCTTTGCACAGTTTTTGTTAAAACTGTGCAGTGCATCTGATAAAATATTAATGGATTCAATGGTATTATAAGCCATTAATGGTTTAAACACATTGAGTTGAAAATGCCCTTGCATCCCCCCACAAGCAATGGCTACATCATTGCCAATTACTTGGGCGCATACCATTGTAATTGCTTCACACTGTGTCGGATTCACCTTACCAGGCATAATGGATGACCCAGGCTCATTGGCAGGCAAAGAAATCTCTCCAATCCCACACCTAGGACCTGAAGCCAATAAACGAATATCATTCGCTATTTTCATCACACTCACCGCTGTTTGTTTTATGGCACCATGTATTTCTACAAGCGCATCATGAGCTGAAAGCCCTTCAAACTTATTTTGACCCGTAATAAAAGGCAATCCTGTTTGCTCTGCTATTTTCTTTGCCACTAATTCTGCATAGCCTTTTGGCGTATTAATACCAGTACCGACAGCTGTTCCGCCTAAAGGCAATTCGCTCAAATGTTTTAGCGAATGACGCACTGCTTTTTGAGCAAAACCTAATTGTGCCACATAGGCTGAAAACTCCTGCCCTAGAGTTAGCGGCGTGGCATCCATAAGATGCGTGCGCCCTATTTTAACATGCGATGCAAAGGCCTTGCTTTTAGCTCCTAAGGTATCTCTTAAAGCCTCAATAGCAGGCACTAGCTTTTCAACCGCAAGTTTATACACGGCTATGTGCATTGCTGTAGGAAAGGTGTCATTTGACGATTGCGATTTATTCACATCATCATTGGGGTGTAATATTTTCTCTGTATCTGTTAGTTCTCCTCCATTTAAAACATGCGCTTTATTGGCCACTACTTCATTCACGTTCATGTTGGTTTGTGTACCTGAACCTGTTTGCCACACCACCAACGGAAATTGATCATCGAGCTCTTTGTTTAGAATTAAATCACACACCTGTGCAATTAATCCTGCTTTTTTCTCTTCTAAGACCCCTAACTCTGAATTGGTAAGTGCCGCTGCTTTTTTCAATTCGGCATAGGCGTGTATGATTTCTATAGGCATACTAGCTGAACGGCCTATTTTAAAATTATTTCTAGAACGTTCTGTTTGCGCGCCCCAAAAAGCTTCTTTGGGCACTTTTACCTCACCAATGGTATCTTTTTCAATTCTATATTCCATGTTTCGTCTTTTTTGTATCTTCAAGTAAAACAAATGTACAATTTCATATCAGCTAAACGGTATGTCTGTTAAAAATCTAATTATTTTCTGTTTTCTTTTTGTTTGGGGGGATGTTCATTCACAAATTGACACCGAATTTCAGATCAAAGACAGAAGTTTTACCGGTCTTAGGACTGGCCTAAATTTAGGCAACAATTTCTTTGAAATTGGGATAGGTCATATTCTAATTGATAAGCCTTGCAATAGAGATGGGGGCGCTTTTAGACCTACCTGTTCGTTTCCGAAACGGTTAGAAATTGACTTTACCTATGATTTTGGTTTCTCTAATCAAACTCTAGACGCTCAAAAACTTACTTTACTGTACACCCCATTTGCTATGAAATTTTTAAAAGATTTTGGACACAAATACATCTATTATAGCGTTGGGCATGTGATCGCTGGCGCAAGCCTTATTAACTATACCGATTTTTCAAAAAATTTCATAACCCCACAGCTTGAAATTGGGTGGATGTCGCCTGAGCGCATTGGTTTAGGCAGACGAAACAAAAAACACAAATATGAATTAGATTTTAGAGTCACTTATGCCCGAAATTTTGAAAGTGTCAAACAGCGCTCTTATGGGATTAATCTGCATCAGATTCAAATTATGTTTTTGTTTTTATTTAATCCAAACACTCATTAGCCAAATCATGTTTATGGTCAAGTAAAAATGTGTAATATTGTAAAAAAGAATTACTAAATTTTATGACTATGGCCTTTACTCTTCCAGATCTATCATTTGATTACAATGCATTAGAACCACACTTTGATGCTAAAACCATGGAAATCCATCACTCTAAACACCACAATGGTTACACCAACAAACTGAATGCCGCTATTGAAGGTACAGATCTTGCCGATCAATCTATTGAAAATGTTCTTGTAAACGGTTTTTCTAACACAGCCGTCAGAAATAATGGCGGAGGATTTTACAATCACTCTTTATTTTGGTCAATCTTATCGCCAAATGCAGGTGGAGCCCCTACCGGAGACTTGTCAGCTGCGATTAACGATAATTTTGGTTCTTTTGAGGCATTCAAAGACGAGTTCTCTAAAGCAGCAGCCACTCGATTTGGATCGGGATGGGCTTGGCTTTGCGTGCACAAATCGGGCAAACTTGAAGTGTGCTCTACGGCAAACCAAGACAATCCATTAATGCCTTCTATAGGTTGCGGAGGCACGCCTATTCTTTGTTTAGATGTTTGGGAACATGCGTATTATTTAAACTATCAAAACAGAAGACCAGATTACATCAAAGCTTTTTGGAATATTATCAATTGGGAAAAAGTATCTGAATTATTTAATGCCCACAAATAACGCTGAGTTAACCCGTTAAATGATCACCAAGACAGACGCATTTAAGTCTTTTAAAGGATCGCTGATGCCTCAAGAAGAAATGCTTGAAGTGGGGCATAAAAAGCAAAGTCTCTTTATAGGCATCCCAAAAGAAATTTCTTTTCAAGAAAACCGAGTCGCCTTAGGCCCCTCGTCTGTTGCCCTTTTAGTTAATAATGGGCACAGAGTGGTAGTAGAAAGAGGTGCTGGGTTAAAAGCCCATTTTTCAGACACCGATTATAGTGAAGCTGGTGCTGAAATCGCAGACAGCGCTAAGAGTGTATACAAAGCCAATTTAATTGTCAAAGTGGCTCCGCCTTCAAGTGGTGAGATTGACTTGATGCAACAAAATCAAACGCTCTTTTCTGCCTTACAGCGCTCTACACAGTCTAAGTCCTATTTTCAAAAACTGCAAGAAAAGAAAATAAATGCCGTAGCCTGGGATTTCATTAAAGATGAAGAAGATATTCTGCACGTAGTCAGATCAATGGGTGAAATCGCAGGTACTTCTTCAATACTCATTGCCAGTCGTTATTTGAGAACAACAAGCGGAGGCCCAGGCATTTTATTAGGCGGCATTACGGGTGTTTCCCCTACTTCTGTGGTGATTTTGGGCGCCGGAACAGTGGGCGAATATGCGGCAAAAGCAGCTCTTGGATTAGGCGCTAGCGTAAAAGTATTTGACGACTCTGTTTTTAAGCTACGACGTTTGCAGCAATCTGTAGGACAGCGCATTTTCACGTCTACCTTTCAACCTAAAGATTTAATCAAGGCGCTCAAACGCTCTGATGTGGTTATCGGGGCTATACGAAGCGACAAAGGCAGAACGCCTTGCATCGTCTCTGACCAGATGGTTCAAGCTATGAAAGAAGGCACCATCATTATAGATGTAAGTATTGATCAAGGCGGCTGTTTTGAAACCTCAAGAGTAACGGATCACAAAAAACCTACTTTTGTGGAACACGGCATTATACATTACTGCGTGCCAAATATACCTTCTTTGGTTGCACGTTCTGCTTCTATGGCTTTGAGTAATATTTTTGCCCCTATCTTACTTTCTATAGCGAAAGGATCTGGCATTGACTATCTAATTAAGAACAACCCAGGCGTAAGAAATGGGGTTTATATTTTTAAAGGAAGACTGACCAATGAGTCTATCGCTAAACAATTTAGCATCCCCTACAAAGACATTAATCTTTTATTGTCTGTATTATAAGCCTACCTCTTTACCCATAAGATAAAACTTAGAGAATTAAATCAATATGCTCAGACGGTTTTTAATTTTTTTAATTGGTTTTTCAATAGGCTGTCTTATCGTTTATTTCTCTTTGATAAAAGGCCAAAATAGAAATTTTACTTTTTGGTTTCCGAGTGATCGCATAAAAGAAGAAGTTTTAGTGACAAAAAAAGAATTTTCAGATTCTTTTTTATGTGGTTTATCTTGTTTGCAATCCGACACCAGCAAACAGAATTTATCTGTACTAATTGAAGCCTATGAGATTGATTTTTCAAAGAGTTTACCCAGAGAATCCCCGCGCACATATTTATTTATCAACACTACAAACCAAAGTTCTTTTAAAGTCAAAATACATAGTGATTATGCGCATTTTTTAGCCTTTGATTCTAAAAATTGTAACTGCTAAACATGATAGACACATTAGAGCTTTGTATTGAACATCAGAAGGCTTCAAAGATTCATATTGGCTCTGGAGTATTTGAGTCACTAGATACTTTTCTTAAAACAAAGCATTACTCTAAACTTGTTGTTTTCACAGATCAAAATACCACTGAGATGTGTTTGCCCTTGATCGATCAGTATTACTCTTTTTTAAATAATGCAGAAATTATTGAATTACAAGACGGCGAACAAAGCAAGTCTTTTTCTGCTCTACAATCTATTATTGAGGCGTTAATAGAATACAATATCGATAGAAACGCCTTGTTTATTGCTTTAGGAGGGGGGATGATTCATGATATTACAGGGTTCATCGCATCTATATATAAACGAGGTGTCGATTTTATATCTATCCCTACAAGTCTATTATGCATGATTGATGCCTGCTTAGGAGGAAAAACAGGCATTAATTTTAAACATGTAAAAAATCAAATCGGTAGTTTTTATTTTGCCAAGCACATTTATATTTACCCTGCTTTTACAAACTCGCTTCCAAAACAGGTATACACCTCTGCCATGGGTGAAGTACTTAAGTATGGGCTTATTGACAACGCCTCGTTTTTTCACAAAATATCTGCCCAAAAAACTGTTGACCAAGAGGATATTTTAAAATGTCTTAACATAAAAATGGCCTTTGTGAAAGCAGACCCTTTTGATACGGGCCAAAGAAAAAAACTAAACTTTGGACATACTATTGGTCATGCCTTAGAAACAAGCTGGACGGGCAAGACCCCTTTATTACACGGATACGCTGTTGGCATTGGCCTTCTTTGTGAAGCTTATATTTCTAAAAAAAGAACAGGCCTTAGCGAAACAGAATTTAAACAGATAGAAAAAGGGGTTACCTCTCTTTTGCCTCCCATAAAATTAAATTTTAACCAGGATAATTTCATCACTGCCATTAAACAAGATAAAAAAAACAGTCATCATCGCATCCAAATCATCCTTCTAGAACGTATTGGCAACGCCATAGTATATGACAATCTTTCCTTAGATGACCTTATCGAATCTTTAGACTATTATCAGTCTATAACATGAGTAACGCTAAAGTACATATCCCTTTATCAAAAAGCATTACCAATAGATGTTTACTTTTACAAGCATATAGTGGGCAGTCTTTTTTGAAAAAAAAAGACATTTCACAGTCTGATGATTCCGTTTTAATTCAAAACATTTTACAAGCCCCCTTACAAAACTGTCAATCTTTTGACTTAAAAAATTGTGGCACTGCACTTCGGTTTTTAACTGCTTATTTTGCCTTTACACCCTATACACAAATCTTAACCGGATCAAATCGTTTATGCGAAAGACCCATTAAACCCTTAGTAGATTCCCTTTTAGAGTTAGGCGCGCAGATCGAGTATGTTAAAAAAAAGGGCTATGCTCCACTGAGCATACATCCCCCTAAAAAAATAAAAAAAAGCTGCACCTTAGACTCAAGCAAAAGCAGTCAATTTCTATCGGCATTGTTACTCTTAGGCGGCTTTTTGCCCAAAGGACTCACCATAAATATCACCTCAAAATCAATTGCAAGCCAAGCATACGCTCAGATGACATTTTCTCTAATAAAAATGTTTGGAATAGATGTAAAAATCAATCCCACTAAAAACAAAATACACATCCCCCCCAGTCAAAACACTCATTTTTATTCATACGCAGAAAAAGACTATTCCTCTTTAGCATATATTTATCTTTGGGTCTTGGCTAGCGATAAAACTGCCCGGGTTAAAGTATCGTCTTTATTTTCTTTACAACCAGATTTTATAGCCACTCGCCTAATGCCAAAATGGGGCATTACGCAGACATTCAAAAATAACACCCTTCTGATTTCAAAAGAAAACACCACTATTACGCCAAAAGAAAAGACACTCAATGTGCGGAACATGCCAGATCTTTTTTTAACCTTTATTGCTGCTGCCATTATTAAAAAAACGCCTCTAAAGATTCGACATTTTGAGGTACTTCAATACAAAGAATCTAATCGAATACAAGCTGCAAAAGAAATATTACGTGCACTTCATATTGATACTTTGATATCAAAAACTAAATTTCATATCATCCGATTTCCCAAAAAATACCCCTCTAAAATAAAGATAGAGTCAAAACAAGATCATCGGATTATCATGAGCTTTGTACCCTTAACTCTACTTGGTATAAAGGTACAAATTAAAGACCTTTACCATGTCAAAAAATCATTTCCACAGTATCTTGAAGAATTTGAAAGATTTAAAACCGCATAAATTTTACGGCTGCTTCGCTGCATTGAATGGCGCAATTTCAATCGCATTGGGTGCGCTCGCTGCGCATTATTTGATTGGAAAAATGCCTTACGAAAGCCTTCAGAATTTTAAAATGGCAAGTAAATACCATTTAGTACATGCTGTTCTTATTTTAATTTTGAGCTTTTTCTATTCTAAGGCTAGATATATTTGGTCTCTACGGTTATTAACGATAGGCATCGTGCTATTTTCTGGATCTATTTATATGTTAAGCACTAAAGTGATAGCCTCTCAGGCCCTCCTTTCTTTAATAGGCCCTCTAACACCCATCGGGGGAATCTGTTTAATTTGCGGATGGCTAAGCATTGCTGTTTACATCTTCAAACAGGGCTAAAAATGCAGAATGTTGCGATGCTTTAGAAAATTTTTGTTCAATATGTCTTCTCGCTTCTTTACCCATTTTTTTGCGAAGCTCTACATCCTTACTTAATTGAATTATGGCCGTTATAAATTCTTGATCAGAATTGTAGCAAAATCCGGTTAGGCCATCTAACACAACAGTAGAATTAACGCCAATATTCGACACCACACTAGGAATCCCTAAGGCTGAATATTGTATGGCTTTAAATCCGCATTTTCCCTTTGTCCAGTTATTATTTTCAAGAGGCATTAACCCAATGTCAATATGCAATAGATCTTCAATCTCTGTGTCTTTACACCAAGCTTTGAAGATTAGATGAGGAATCTCAAATTTTGGTTTTTGATCTGCAATCACAACAAATGCAAAATCTAGCTTTTTATCTAACTTTTGCAACAAGGGCACAATGGGCTTAAGGTATTTAAGTGTTGTAGAACTCCCTGTCCAACCAAGGTGAATTGTTTTCTTAGCAAGATGTGTTTTTATTGTTTTATGCCTATTTTGAAGGTCTACAACTGTTGGAATAATCCGTACATCTTTGTTAAATATTTTGGCTTTTTCTGCTAAATAAGTATTGCCACAACTCACTCTAGTAGCCCACTTGGCTATGTGATTAAATTTTTTAGGGCATTTAAAAGACTTGATCCATGCATTTTTATCGGCGTAGTTAAGCAGCCAAATGGCATCATCAAAATCAAAAATAATCTGCTTCTTAAATACTTTACTCAACAGCCATTCAAACACAGGCGGGCCCAAAGGCATAGATTCTCTATATAAAAAAACCCAATCGTACTCAGGTATATTAAATAAAAGTGTACCCCTTCTAAAAGCGCCTTGAATCACGCCAAAGACCTTTTTTAAAACGCCTGCTTTATAGAGTATTTGATTGGTTTTTTTTGAAAAAAAAGGCGCAAATGTTAACTGGTATCCTGCAGACAATAATTCTTCTTCAAACAACTCATATCTGAATCTTTGCCCTGGCGATCCTGATTTGGGGTAATTGGTAATAAAAAGAATCGATTTATTTTTCTGCACAGGCATGCCAATAGGGTTCTCTTTGAGAAAATCTGATATTTTTAAGTCCGCAATTTTTCATCATTGAGGTAATCTCTTGTTTAGAAAAACGTTGCTCTAATGGCGTGCCAAAACGGTCTAAGGCGTCATTTCTAATGATGTTCCAGGATTTATCACAATAAAATGAAAGCGGTATTGATTTGTACCATTGCTGTTTAGGAAATATCTTTTTCACTAGTCTCCCCACGAGTATTAATGGCATATAAATGAATAAGGCACAAAGATCACATACTATTTTTTTAAGCCCTGAAGGGAGTTTACTGATTATAAACCTTAACACTGAAGAGAGCCAAAAAATAGATTTAAATAAGATCCCTCTATGCTCAAAATTGTAATACAAATACACTAAAAACAGACCTCCAGGCTTTAATTTATCGACACATTTTTGCATGGCTGCTTGCGTATCAGGAATATGATGCAACACGCCAAGAGAAAAGACAAGATCAAAGCTTTGATTGTCAAACGGAATAGAATCTACAGAGGCTCTTGTGACGCGCACATTATTAAAATCAGACAAATACGTTTGTGCATTTATCACCGCATTACTTGGATCTATCGCTTCTATATGTTTGACTTTTGACGCTAAATAACGACTCCATCTGCCACTCCCACAACCGACATCCAGTGCGATGGTCTTATCTGTTGTGATTTTATCTAACACCAAATCGAAATAGTCGTCTCCAATTTTTTGTAATTGCTCTTGAGAAAACACTGAGAATTTATTCCATTCTTCACCAAAAGACTCAACGGTTTTCCAGTCTATATTTTCTTTATGATCGGTATCTAAAAAAGAGGATATGCGTTTAGAAGGCAGATCTATCATTTTTATGGGTTTTCGATTATAAGGCACCAGATCATTCATACAATGAGGCTAAATTACAAAACACTTTAAGAAACTGTTTAGGTTTTAGTCGTAAAAATAGTTATAGTAAAGACTTTTTCTGTTAGTCGATAAATTTTAGAATGATAATAGCAGCGCTACT
>JAHDCS010000057.1 GCA_020629755.1 Flavobacteriales bacterium
AAGCCTATGAATACTGGAATGAAAAATCTAATCTAAAACGTTTAGGACAGGATTGAACACAAACCTAAAGGTAACTCCAAGCCAAAAAAATAGTTGACTGATATTTTATATTTTCTGACCTTCATCTTTTCAAAAATTAGAAAAAATGAAAGCTCTTTTTTTAAAGTTTAATATAATTACAGCAGTAGGATTAAGTTTCTTTTTCATTACAAGTGAAGAAGGATGTAATGAAAAGCTTGAAGATCATTTTACTCAGGAAGAAATCAATAACCATTATTATGGACCTGAAGATCAGATAAATTTAGCTTGGTATCAAAGTGTGAATTCTTATGAATTTGAAAATTGTTCCAATTCTAGTATTTCTGAAGTTATTTCATCTAGAATTGAATCTAAGAATCAAGAATTGAAAGAATTAAAGAATCGTGTTGAAAGTTCTGGAAATACTATTGAATTAAAATATGTTTACTTAATTGAAGAAGCTAATGTTGATTTTATTGATGGAAGTAGTAGAATATTTTACCTTCTTCATTCAGGTTGGAAAATTCCAAATGATCAAGAGAGGATCGAAATCAGTTTAGTTTCTTGTGAGGGGCATATTTATGAGTATGATGAATTAATCTTTCAGATGAATGCAGACGGGTCTATAAGACCTGGGATGACTTTCACTAAAAAAGAAATTATCAGAATGAAGATGATACAAAATTTAGAACTAAACACTAATGAAGATTACGATGACTACAATAATATTACTAATCTTCAGCTAGAAGAAATTATGTTTTAAAGCAATAAAATCAAAGCGTTCAATCGAATAAAGAACTCTAAATATTTAATGTCGCCCCCTCACTACCAATCATAATCGGGTCAGAATTTATCCGGCCCTGTTCTGGGCCATTTTCTAATTTTAAAACACCTCTAGGACAAACCGCCGAACAGACCCCACAACCCACGCACGAGGCCCGCACAATATTCTCACCCTTTTGGGCATAGGCCCGCACATCTATCCCCTGTTCACAATAGGTCGAGCAATTGCCACACGAAATACACTGTCCGCCATTGGTGGTGATTCTAAACCGCGATTTAAACCGCTGCACAATCCCCATATAAGCCGCCAGTGGACATCCAAACCTACACCACACTCTGTTGCCCCAAACCGGATAAAACCCTGTGCCAATCACACCTGAAAACACTGAACCAATTAAAAAACCGTAGGTTTTTTGAACATCGTAGGTTTTAAGCCCTAATACCTGATCCACCCCAGAAAAAAAACTATATAAAGTTACGCCTGTCATTATAATAGCAAAAACAAGCACCCCATGAATAAGCCAGCGTTCTAACTTCCATGCTTTTACACTCTTATTTGAATGTTGTCTAAACGGATCGCCTAGCGTCTCCGCCAATCCCCCACAGCCACACACCCAGGAACAATACCAACGTTTGCCATAAAAATACACCAAAACTGGTATCACAATCAGAGTCAACGCAATCCCCCAGACCAGCATAAACAACCCTATGTTTCCAGAGGCCATTAAATTATTGATGTTCCAATCAAAGAAGAAATCATAATCTAAGGGCCAGGCATTTTTAAAATCAAAATAAGGCTTATTAAACCTTACCAAAAGCTCAGGAATCAAAAACGCAAATGCAATTTGAAAAAACAAAACCGAAGTGGTTCTGACCATCTGATAAGCATTATGCCTGTATTTGATATACATGCGAATGCCCATCACCAGCATGACCACACAATACAAAAACCCGTATAAAAACCATTGAGAAGCCGCGTTGCCACTCAAGGCCTTGCTAATAGGGTCTAAGATTAAAATCTGGTTGGCCAAATACTGCGGATAAAAATACAGCACAATATAAAATCCCACCAAATACACAAAAGCCAAATAGGCCCAAAACTTTTTAGCAGTGATAGAATCGTGGTATATGCCATTGTTTTTAATACCCTTATAGCCAAGAGTATACACTCCAGGAACAATATACATTAGACTGCCAATAATACCCAGACCAAAGGTTAAGAAAAACATCCACCATGGGTTGGTCTTAAACACGCCTCTTGCATTTTCTTTAAGGGTTTGAAGCGCAAAATCATTGGCGTTGGTGTAAATGACTTTATCCCAGGCCTCTTGAGTTCTATAGCTTTCATTTAACTTCTCTAAGGCTTTTGGCAAAGCAGAACCCGCCTTAAGTGTACCCGCGTAAAGCCCCTTGAGCTGTGAAGAGACCATAGACTGCAATTCGTCGGGATACGTTTCACTTATGGCGTGCCCCTCTTCAAAATAAAAATTACCAATAAAGGTGCTGGCGGTAAAGACAATCAGCCCCACAAAAAAAAGATTTATTCCTATGGATTGGATGTATTTCATCTGCCAAAAATGTTTAAGAGTGATTTTTTCTTGAGCGTAATGCTCTTGTTAAAGGTCTTGTTGTATGTGCTTAGAATATCTGTTTCAACGCTTTTGTAAAACTCCGGGTCAAAATTGGCGTCTTTAAGCGAGGCTATCACCTGATCTATGGTATACTTTTCATTCAGCCATTTTTCAAAAAGGGCATGACGAAGCCTAAATCCGAAGCTATTAATACCAATGAAGCGACTTGTTTGCTTATCAAATACCATATATAAACTGATGTATTCTTTAGGGTGCTCCCAATAAAAAGCCTCTTCATTTTCTTTGAGCCTTGCCCCTACCCACCCATACGTTTGGTATTCAATGTCAAAAAATTTGGCTGAATTAAACCAATGCGACGGGCTATATTTAGTGGGCGTTCCGGCCAATGTTTTACCCAGCGCCATACCCATCATTTTGCCTGTATACCACACTTGCTCAATGGTTCGTCTTCCTGGTCCGGCAGGGGCCTGAAACTCTGCACAATCGCCCAGTGCATAAACATTGTCTATATTAGTTTTTAAAAAATGATCGACTATAACGCCTCTATTAGTCTTAAGTACACTTTGTTTTAAAAATTCTATATTAGGACTTACCCCAGCGGTTAGCCCCACTAACTCACAGGGTATTTTTTCACCGCTCTTTGTGATGATTTCTTTAACTCTTCCGTTCTGATCACTCATAACTTCATCTAATTCTGTATGCAAACGCAAATCAACATGATGATCATTTATCATATGTTTGGCAATCATCTCAGATTGCTGTTTTGGGAGGATGTTGCCCCAGAAATGAGATTCTCTGACTAAAAAAGTAACCTTAATGTTTCTTGACAAAAGCATTTCTGCTAACTCAACGCCTATTAATCCTCCGCCTACTATCACAGCTCTTTTCACTGAATGCTCAGTGGTATTTTTCTCTAAGAGTTTTAGATCTTGATACGCATACAGGCCTTGCACCCCATTTAAATCTTGTCCTTTCCACCCAAATTTATTGGGCTTTGATCCTAAGGCCAATACAAGATTGTCATAACGAATCTGCTCAGAGGTATTCATCTGAAGTGTTTTGCTTTTAAAATCAATCTGTAAAACCTCATCATAAAGAAGATCGATTTTGTTTTTATTCCAAAAATCGTCTTCATAAGGTTTGGTGTCTTCATAGCGCATATGCCCCATGTAAATATACATAAGTGCTGTACGCGAATAAAAATGAGGCGTTTCCTTGGAGATGATCGTGATGTTTTGATCAGAGTGCTTGCGTAAATAACGGGCTGTTGTAACGCCCGAAATGCCATTGCCTATAATTACTGTATGCATGTTGTGATTCAAGACGTACAAACCTACATAAAATTACATTTGCTGTTTTTATTTTTTTGGGAGGATGTAAAACGATGAATCTCTTTTTGAAGTTGTTTATAAAAAAGTGTTACTTTTGGAGAAATTTAAAACCGATGAGTTTAAATAAAA
This sequence comes from Flavobacteriales bacterium, assembly GCA_020629755.1. Lineage (GTDB taxonomy): Bacteria > Bacteroidota > Bacteroidia > Flavobacteriales_G > JALEGO01 > JAHDHZ01. Next base: position 3,854 of record JAHDCS010000057.1, read on the forward strand.
TCATTTTTCCGCTTGTACTTTTTTTCATAGGGATTTGCTTGTTTATTTTTTCAATTACAGGTGATCAAAATAGTTTATTCAAATTAGGTGCTGGCATTATTCTGATTACCAGCATCGTCATTTTTCTTTCTTCTGCAGGTATATTCACCAAAGGCATCCGCATGGTCATTGCTCTTGCTTTGGGGGCCGCGTGCGTTTTACTTTCATATTTAGATTACAACTCAATTCAAGAACCTCTAAAATTTAAAAATGAAAAAGAAGCGCGTTTTGCACAAATCACTCAAAGGCTTAAAGACATTAGAGAAGCACAAAAAGGATATAAAAATGTGCACAAGAAATACGCTTCAACTTTTGATTCATTAATTGCTTTTATAGATACAGGCAAGGTGCCCGTCATTAAAGCATCAGGCACTATTCCTGACGGAATGAATGAATCAGAAGCTATTAAAAAAGGCTATTACAAAAAAGAAATTTTACAAGTGGATGCTAAAGAAAATATTTTTAATCAAAAGTATATGGATACTAGAAACACTAAGTATGCCCTACGCATTGATTCACTAGAATACATCCCTACTACAAACGCAGAAAAGTTTGAAATGAAAACAGGCACGGTAGAAAAAAACAATGTTGATGTGCCTACTCTTGAAGTAATCGCACCAAATCAGAGAATATTTTCAAACTGGAAGTCTCATTTTTATGCCAATTTAGCACATAGAAAATTTGGGTCTTCAACTGATCCTTTGTTGAATGGCAATTGGGAATAATTAACACAAAAGGAGTTTATGCTCCCTAAAAATCCGTCTAAACACGCGCACTTAATTTGTGTATTTTCATCATCACATGTTTTATACTATGTGGTAGATGAATTATCAAAGCAAATTACACATCAACAAAAAGAAACATTCAAAGACTTTGGCCATATACAACATAAGGTAAATGCTTTGTTTCAAAAATTTGATAAAAAAAGCATCAGTCTTAAATCAGAACATTACACATGGGTGCCCTCTTCGTTTTTAAGTACTTATACCAAAGAACAACTTTGGGATATTAATTTCAACACCTCCATTTCTACCAATCAAATAGACCATATTGATGTACTAGAAACGCAAAGCACCTTACTTTATCAGCCTCCTGTTTATACTAATCAACTAAGAAAAATATCCCCTAAAGAACTTCATCCAACCCAATATATTCTTTACAAGAACCTAGCGCAATTAAGCACTGATAATTTCATCTTCGTTCTTAAGAAAAAAGACCTTATACAGGTGATTTGTTTCAAAGAACAGACCCTGAAATTATTTAACTATTATACTGTTTCAACTTCAGATGATATTTTATACTTTATCTTTCTAGCTACAGAAAAAATTGAACTTAATCCTGAAACAACTTCAATATTCTATATTTCATCTGATCCCTTTTCAAATGAACAAACTATTTTAAGGCAATACTTTAACGTGGTAGAAGAACATCCTTTAAAAGAAAAATTTTGGGCATTGATTCATCTTCATAAATCTTAAAAATGACCCGAATAATTGGGGGCACATTTAAAAGCAGGCAAATTCGTGCCCCAAAAAATTTACCCATTAGGCCTACTACTGATTTTGCTAAAGAAGGACTATTTAATATACTTGATCAGCAGATCAATTATGCACAAATTTCTGTTCTTGATGTGTTTGCAGGCAGTGGCAATATTGCCTATGAATTTTTTTCAAGAGGCACTCAAAATATAACTTGTGTAGACCAGTCATTTCGTTGCACCAGATTTATAAAAAAAACATTTCAAACCATATTTAATCATCAACACCCTTTAGTTGTTTGCAGCGAAGCAGAAAAATTTTTACAAAAAACACCTAATTATTATGATCTTATTTTTGCCGACCCTCCCTACAACTACAGCAACTATTCATTGCTTATTAAACGTGCACTAATCAAACTAAACACCCAAGGCATTTTAGTCTTAGAGCATAGCAAAGAACATGATTTTTCTATGACAGATAGATTCATCAAACACAAAAAATACGGGCACGTTCATTTCTCTTTTTTCAATCAATCTTAAACCGTTATTTTATGTACCTTCGCCAGGGTGATACGGTTATTTTTAAAAGGGATGGCTATGGGAATAGCCGAAGTAATACCTGGGGTGTCTGGCGGCACCATCGCTTTTATAACAGGTATTTATGAAAAGCTACTTCAAACAATCAATGCCTTTTCTGTTTCCCTTATTCAAACCCTAAGAAAAGATGGAATCAAAAAAGCGTTTGAACACATCAATGGGGCTTGGCTGAGTGTTTTATTAGCAGGGATGGTCAGCGGAGTACTCATAGGTGTATTTGTTATCACGTATTTACTTGAACACTACCCAGTGCTCTTATGGTCATTTTTCTTTGGCCTTATTTTAGCGTCTTGTTTGTATATGATCAAAAAAGTTGACAGTTGGAATCTAACTCTAATTCTGAGTTTTCTGATCTCTACTGCAGCTACATTTTTCATTACTTCAGTTAGTCCAGTGCAAGGTTCTAATGCATTACCCATGGTGTTTATATCAGGCGTCATTGCTATTTCAGCTCTGATTTTACCAGGTATATCAGGGAGTTTTATGCTGCTTATTATGGGTATGTATACTCTAATTATTCCGTCGATTAAACTCTTTTTCAAAACCCTTGCGCTTGAACACCTTGTAGTATTAGCCACCTTCAGCCTTGGGTGCCTTGTTGGTTTACTTACGTTTTCGCGTCTTGTTGCCTACGCTTTTTCTAAATATAAAAACCTCACCATTTCTGTAATGACAGGATTTATGCTAGGCTCTTTACCTAAGATATGGCCTTGGCGCATCCCTACTTTAGGACTAGATGAACACGGAAATTACATTGACCTCACTAAAAATATTAATGTTGAAAACTTTAAGATTATATCTGAATCTAAGGTTTTACCTGATGTATACGCTCAAATAATGGGCGATTCTTACCTGACTTTTGCACTACTGCTTGGTTTTTTAGGATTTATTTCTATATATTTAGCTGACTCGAAAGCTAAAGGATAAAATTATGCAAGTAGTAGTCACAGGCGGAGCTGGTTATATCGGTTCTCACACCATCATCGAACTTTTTGAACATGGCGGATTTACGCCTTACTCACTGGATAATTACAATAACTCAAGTCCTGATAATTACCATAGAATTGAAAAAATTTCAAATCAATGTCCTGATTATGAAAAGTTAAACCTAGCCGACGCCAAAGCTGTTGAGCATTTTTTTGAGACACATCCTGAAATTGAAGGTATTGTTCATTTTGCTGCTCACAAAGCTGTTGGAGAATCTGTAGAAGACCCACTAAAGTATTACCACAATAACATAGCCTCTTTGGTCAATCTTTTAAAAGCGGTCGAAAAGTATCAAATCAAACATTTTATTTTTTCTTCTTCCTGCTCAATTTATGGCAACATTGCCTCTTTACCAGTTAATGAAGATACTCTTTCTAATGGCACAGAATCTCCGTATGCTGAAACTAAATTAATGGGAGAACGCATTTTAAAAGATTTTTACAAAACCAATCCTCATTTAAACTGTATTGCACTGAGATACTTTAATCCAGTAGGCGCACACCCGTCAGGGCTAATCGGAGAACTGCCCTTAAATAAACCGAATAATCTTGTGCCTGTTATTACCAGAACCGCGGCTGGCTTGCAAAACAAAATGGATGTTTTCGGCAGTGATTATAACACCAGAGACGGATCATGCATTAGAGACTACATTCATGTGAGTGATATTGCCAAAGCCCATGTTCTTGCATTGGACCATTTAAATACCGGGAATTTAAAAGCCAACTACTCCATATACAACCTAGGATCAGGCAAGGGCGTAACCGTTTTTGAGGCCATTTCTGCTTTTGAAAAAATAAGTGGCGAAAAAGTAAACTTTTCTGTGGCACCTAAAAGAGAAGGTGATGTAGAGGCTATTTTTTCTGATAGCTCAAAAGTACTGCAGGATATTGGCTGGAAGCCAACCTACACTCTAGAAGATATGATGTCATCAGCCTGGAAGTGGCAACAGCACTTATTAGCACAGGTTAATTGACTGTTTTAAGATTGAGACGTCTATTCCTTAAAATCGGTGTAAAATAACAAACCCACTTTCTTTAACCTCTTGCTGATCGATTGTTCTATAGGTTAATGTCCAACGGTATGTCCCTTGCGGAACCATATCTCCTTTAGAATCTAAACCATCCCACCCTTGAGTGTAATCAGAGGTTTCAAAAATCAAATTACCCCAAGATGAAAAAACCCTAAATGTATAATAACAGTTGGTTAATATCCCATGACCATAAGGTTTAAACAGATCGTTTATACCATCTTGGTTTGGCGTAAATGCATCAGGTACAAAAACAGCACTAGAATGTATGAATTCAATAGGCTTAGAGACTGTAACATCGCAATTATCAGTAGTTATCAAAGACAATTGCATCACAAACGCATTTTGATTCGCTAAATCAATAATATTTTGATCTAAATTAGACGGATTCAAGTACGGTGAAAAATCAACATGAGGATGATCTTCAAAAGAGTTATATAAGGTATCTGTAGCATTTTGCGTAAAAAGAGTCCACTCAAATGTGCCCAAAGACATATCTGAAGTGTTTTCAAAATCTACCACAGGATCTAGCACAGATAATTCATTATCATCAGGCCATGACGTAAAATGAATGTCTGGTGCATCAAATACCTCAATGAAAGTTGTTTTAGTCAGCGTATCTAAACATCCATTTCCGTACTCTTGAACCAAAGACACATCAAAGATTCCACTGTTATGGTAGGTATATGACACCCCATCACATCCCCCCACCGAAACCTGATCTTCTACAAGCCAAAAACAACTGTTTGATTCTGAGTCAGAAGTGAATTGCACCTCTAAAGGCGCACATCCTGATTGAATATCAGATGAAAAATCAAATGTATTTTTTGGATAATAATTCAAGACAAAATGTTGGGTATCGGGTTCTGAACATCCTCCATCATGAATTGCCACTTCATAGATTTCTTCAGTTGGAAAGGATTGATTTGCTTGAATATTTATAACTGGGTCGTTTAAAGACTCATGTAGCCATTGATAAACCAATGTAGAATCTGGATGCCCCCCAGAAGCAGCTGTTTGCAATTGTATATTTTGTTGCTCACATACAGCCAACAAAACAGTGTCCTGAGTCTGGATTTGATCATACACATCCACACAAAAACTTTTGGTTTCACTTACACATCCATCCGCATCTTCTATATAAAGACTATAACAATTGCTTACTTGCCCTTCTATTTGATAGGTATTCGCTGTGTGCCCGGTATTCCAGTGGTACGAAAACGGAAATGTACCATCTACAACTAAGGCTTCTACTTGAAGATTAGCGCCATAACAAATTGACGTATCAACCCCACCTAATACATGTAACTTAGGCGCATTAATCACTTTAACATCTAAAGGCGCAATTACGGTATCGCAGCCCTTACTGTCTGTAATGGTAAGCGTATAAATACCTGCTGATAAATCATCATTAATTTGCGAACTCGCTCCATTGCTCCATAAAAAACTATAGGGTTGGCTTCCGCCTACAACATTAAGAATTTCTAATTTTCCAGAGGGCTGCTGACAATTTGAATTGGTCGTTTGAATATCTACCACTAAAGCTGGCTGACTAGCAAGTGTTGCCTGATCAGTAACCTGACAACCATTGGCATCGGTTAGTGTTAGATCGTAAACACCATCACACAAAGACCACAAACTATCTGTCACTCCACCCGTAGACCATGAAAAATCATATGGCGGAGTACCTCCTGTTGGGTGAACGGCAAGCTGACCATTACAATCGCTTGAAAAACATGGATTATTATAACGCATTAAGCCCGTTTGTAGTTCTAAAGGATCTACAATCTGAATGTGCTTTTGAATTTCACAACCCATGGCATCTTTGAGATCAACAGTATAGTTGCCCGCAGATAGATTTTCGAACACTAAATTTGTACTCCACACTCCACCGTTTAAACGAGCCTGAACTCCTGGATCTGCAAGGACCTGAATTTCACCATCCGCTCCACCAAAACAAGACGCATTAGTAGCCATTACTGTATCTACAAAATTTGTAAATGTCTGATAAAGAAATGAATCTACATGCGTACACCCAAAAGCAGATTGTGTTGTAAGATAAAAGCTTGTGTTTTCTTCAGGGGGGATGACTTCTAAAACTGAATTGGATGGATTTGAAATAACCACATCTGGGTTATTGCTTGTCCAGGTATATGAAAAGTTGTCTTCAAACTCTTGTGTTTCAGAAACAAAAGCATTTTGAGGGATCTCGTAGGTAAATGCAGTAGAGGGCTGATCACCGAATGAGAACGATTCATGAATAGGCCCCGATTCATATAAAATGGTTTTAGCACCACAGACAATATCAGAAGATGTTATGCGTAAACTTACATTTTTTAACACGCCATTTAAAGCGTCATTTTGGGCATCATAAACCTGAAGCGTCCAGCCAGCATCAGATGCTTCACAGCCATTCAGTGTTGTGTTGGAAGGATAAGTGCTTATGGTTGTACTAAGACCCGGAATAGGCGGCACGAACCCTTGCGGTGCATCTCGCCACTCATACACACCTGAATGCGGATGCAGAAAACCCGCACAATTATCGGGATATACCGAGCCTGTTTTTGAATTAAAGCACAAATTATCAGTATTTTGCACAGGTACCGAGCACCCTACCCCGCCAAAATTTTCTGCCTCAGGGTCTAAGGCTAAAATAATGCTAGGCGAACCACAACTTGCAGGACCGTATAACACAAAACCCAACTGAAATACTTCTGGATGCTCAATATCAAGACAGATTTCAATTTCGGTATCTTGATCAATTAAAAAAGAAGGCTTAGCCTGAACAATTTGGTGTTGTTGAGCCAAAGGTTCTTTGGCTTGCAAACGCAAATTTGAACAGTTATTCTCTAGCTCATCTATTCCAGTGTGTTGAATCGAATTGTAAAATACCCAAACATTATCACAAGCGATAAATTCACCATACTGATCAAAAATTTCTACTTTATAGCCTCCGGGAGATAAGTTAGTGGTACTTGAAGAAGTGCCCGATTCAATATAAAATGATGTATACGAAAGTGAAGAGGCATCGTAGACATACCAAATAAACGAATAATTTGAGCCTGCATTTACATCTGCCCTTAGAGTAATGGGCGATGATTCACAAAAAAAGAATACCGAGTCTTGCTCGGATCCGACAGAGGCGAAATCAGATAACGCTCTATGCGAAGCGCCAACTGCCGTAATTTGACCTAAGACTTGCCAAGCCGTACACAGTAGTAAAATAAAAAAAAGTAGATTTCTTTTCAATACAAATACCTTAATCTATATCTGATACGAAACCAAAGACGAAAAGTTTCTTTTTTTTGACTTCTCTGATCTTGTTCTCTACCTTTGGCTTGTTGAAAGCGCGTACACAAAAAAAGAATAAGGTTAATGTAGTAACTTTGGGTTGCGCAAAAAACCTATACGATTCTGAGGTTTTAATGGGGCAACTTAAAGCTAATAAGTTTGATGTGTCTGATAAAAATGACAATGCAAATATCATCATCATTAACACCTGTGGGTTTATTGAAAATGCTAAAAAAGAGTCTATTGATACCATTTTAACCTTTGCTGAAGAAAAAAAGAAAGGAAGCATCGATAAACTTTACGTAACAGGCTGCTTATCTGAAAGATACAAAAATGATTTAGAAGAAGAAATTACAGAAGTTGATGCTTATTTTGGCACAAGAGAACTCCCCAGGCTTTTAAAAACCTTAAAAGCTGATTACAAGCACGAACTTTTGGGTGAGCGTTTGCTTACTACGCCTAATCATTTTGCCTATTTTAAAATTTCTGAGGGATGTGATCGCCCCTGTTCTTTTTGTGCCATTCCGCTAATGCGAGGCAAACACCGCTCAACGCCTATTGAAGAACTTGTTGCACAGGCCAAACATTTGGCTAAAAACGGAGTGAAAGAACTTTTACTCATTGCGCAAGATTCTACTTACTATGGTCTTGATTTATACAAAAAAAGAGCGCTCGCTGAATTATTAAACAAACTATCAGATGTCACTGGCATTGAATGGATTAGAATCCATTACGCTTTTCCGAGTGGATTTCCTGAAGATGTTTTAGACGTGATCGCTGAAAAGCCAAATATCTGCAATTATTTAGACATTCCACTTCAACACGCCTCTAGCTCAGTTCTTAAATCTATGCGCCGCGGAACCACTTTAGAAAAAACCAATCAATTACTTGAAACAATAAGAGCAAAAGTGCCTAATATTGCCCTACGTACTACTCTAATCACAGGATATCCGGGTGAAACTGAACACGATTTTTTAACCATGTTAGATTGGGTAAAACAAACCCGATTTGATCGGCTGGGTGTGTTTACCTATTCACATGAAGAAAACACCCATGCCTTTTCATTGGAAGACAACATCCCCCAAGAAGAAAAACAAGAGCGTGCAAATCTAATAATGGACGCACAAAGTCAGATTTCACTTGAACTCAATGAGAAAAAAATTGGCAAAACCTTCAAAGTATTATTTGATAAAATTGAAAATGATTACTTTGTTGGACGTACCGAATATGATTCACCAGATGTAGACAATCAAGTATTAGTCCCTACAAAAGAGAGCTTTTTGCGCATTGGTGATTTTTCAGATATAAAAATTTCTCAGGCTGGTCATTATGATCTTTACGGAACTGTTGTATAATGCACTGGGCTGAACACACAAAAGTATCTAAAGATATACATGGTTTATATCAGGGCACTTGCCATGATTATTTAAATACAGAGGCTTTTTTTTCTGATTTAATCGCTGACTTTCCTAGTTTAAATGCTCTGAAGAAAAAAATAAACCACAAAACCTTTTGCGATCAAAAACGCCAGCGTTTATACCTAAGTCTTAGAAAACAATACGCTCTTTGTGATCTCACTCCACCTAAAAGCCTTGAACTCTTAAAGAATTCGAATACGTTCACTATTTGCAGTGGCCATCAGCTTTGTGTAGCTCTTGGCCCCTTGTATATGATCTATAAAATTGTGAGTTCAATTGCACTTTGTGAAAAGTTAAAAGAAGAATTTCCAGAAAAAAACATCGTTCCTGTTTTTTGGATGGCCAGTGAAGACCATGATCGAGATGAAATTCAATCCGTCTATTTTAATGGCCAATATTTTAAGTGGAACACTCAACAAGAAGGCGCTGTCGGGCGTTTTAACTTAAACGATATTAATCCTTTTATCACTCAAATTACTGAAAATATTAGTGGACAGCCTTTTGCTGAAGACCTTAAGAAACTTCTTACAAAAGCGTATCGAAAAGAAAATAATTTAAGCCAAGCCACGCGCACTATTCTACATGAACTATTTGCCTCTTATGGGCTATTGTGTTTAGATGCGGATGATCATACACTTAAAGATAGCTTCTGCTCTATAATTCAAGATGAATTAACTTCTAACAAAAGTCAAGAGTACTTGCAAAAAAGCATTACGCTTTTTGAAAACCAAGGCTATAAAGCACAAATTCAAAAGAAAGATACCGGTTTTTTCATCCTCCAAAAAAATAAACGTCTTCGCTTAGATCGAGAAAATCAGGATTTTAAAATAAAAGGACAACCAGGCATATTTAGCTTGAGCGAAATAATTAAGCAAAGCCAAAAAAATCCTGAAATATTTAGCCCAAATGTTTCTCTGCGCCCACTGTATCAAGAATTCTTGCTGCCAAATATTGCCACTTTTTGTGGGCCATCAGAGCTTAGCTATTGGCTCTTATTAAAACCTGTTTTTGATGCACATAAGGTTGATTTTCCGCTTTTAATGGCAAGAGATTCTTTTTTAATGCTTCGACCTAAAACTATAAGCAAAATAAAAAAGAACACCTTAAATATACCAGACCTTTTTCAGGATAAAGACGTTGTGATTAATGCGTTGTTAAAGCAAAAACCAAAATTAAATATTCAAAAAGATAAAGACGCATTGCATCTTAAATTCAATACGCTACTCAGCAGTCTAAAAAAAAATTATCAAGGCTTTGAACAATTTAGCCAAGCTGAGAAGAAAAAGTTTGCAAACCAACTCAATTATATTGAAAAAAAAATAGAGAAAGCACACCGAAATATACATAGACAGCACATCGAACAAATAGACTCTGTTTATCATGAGGTTTTTCCAAATGGGGTGTTTCAGGAAAGAATTCAAAACTTTATTCCTTACTACGCTCTTTATGGGGATGCCTTTATTAAACATCTTGTGGCATCAGCAGCGCCTTTAAGCAATGATTTAAACTTAGTTTATTTACCATAACTACGCGAGCTTTTGTATTTTTGCGTTTAAATGAATGAGCCTTGTGTTGACATTATTGATTTTGGGTCGCAATACACCCAAATTATTGCTCGAAAAATAAGGAGTTTAAATGTGTATACACAAATTCATGCCCCACAGACCTACACCTTTGATCCGGGCCGAACAAAAGCCATCGTACTCTCTGGCGGACCCAGCTCAGTGAATGATCATGACGCGCCTGATTTTACGTTTTCATCAATCCCCCCTGAAATTCAAATTTTAGCGATCTGTTATGGGGCGCAACTCTTTGCTCATAAGCACAACGGCAAGATCAGCCCTAGCCAAACAAGAGAGTATGGACGGGCAGAACTAACCATTGATGGCCCCCATAC
>JAHDCS010000006.1 GCA_020629755.1 Flavobacteriales bacterium
TTTGGGTAGAAGAATCATCTACTACATTCAGGTTGCCATTACCGATGTTGTAATCGGTGTTGTAACCACCCTGATTTAAATAGCCCCCTGCAAGTAATGAATCGGCTAAATCTTGCAACGATATACTTTGTGAGCCCCCGTCTTCAATTGTTAGTTTAATACTGTCTGGCACTAATCCAAACTGAAGTATTTTCTGATCATCAGAGCCTGTATTTTGAAACGAACTTACAAAATAGACCCAACGCGTGCCATCAAAATAATAAAAGAGCTTATCGCTCGTCTGATAAATCAATAGACCCGTAGCTGGCGTACCCGACGCATTCACTACAGCTGTATCAGTTCTAGGAATAAGTAACCCCTTGTCTAAGGCATAAGCATCTAAAATAGCCGTCGGGTCAGGTGTTGTGGTACCAACACCGACATTTTGCTGCGCAAAATGTCCGCCAGCTGAAACAAATATAAATACTAAAGAAAATAATAGAATTCGCATCATGTGTGTTTTCTACGGGAGTTACCCTTAGAAAGTTACACTCAATCCCTAGCCCAAAACCTCAGCTACCTTCTCAGCCGCTTCTTTAAGCAGAATGACTGATTCTACTTTAAGCCCAGATTTCTCAATAAGTTCTTTGGCTTCTTTCGCATTAGTGCCTTGTAAACGCACAATGATTGGCACTTTGATTTCTCCGATGTTTTTATACGCATCTACTACTCCTTGAGCAACACGATCGCAACGCACAATCCCCCCAAAAATATTCACCAAAATGGCTTTTACTTTCGGGTCTTTAAGAATAATTCTAAAGGCTTTTTCAACGCGTTCAGCATTTGCCGTTCCGCCCACATCTAAAAAGTTAGCCGGATCACCGCCTGAAAGCTTAATGATGTCCATGGTAGCCATGGCTAAACCTGCTCCGTTCACCATGCAGCCCACATTGCCGTCTAATTGCACATAATTTAAGCCCGCTTCGCCCGCTTCAACCTCCGTTGGGTCTTCTTCTGACTTATCTCTTAGTTCGGCTAAATCTTTATGTCTAAAAAGCGCATTTTCATCTAAACTCACTTTAGAGTCTACCGCAATAATTTTATCGTCAGACGTCTTTAAGACCGGATTAATCTCAAAAAGAGAAGCATCTGCCCCTTCGTATGCTTTATACAGGCAACTCACAAACTTCACCATTTGTTTAAAGGCCCCGCCAGACAAGCCAAGATTAAAGGCAATTTTTCTGGCCTGAAAACCCTGTAATCCAAGTCCAGGATCGATCTCTTCTGTAAAAATAAGATGCGGTGTTTTTTCAGCCACTGCCTCAATGTCCATCCCTCCTTCGGTCGAATACATAATCATATTTCGGCCAGTAGAACGGTTTAAAAGCACACTCATGTAAAATTCGCTGGGCTCAGAATCACCCGGATAATACACATCTTGTGCAATTAATACTTTGTTTACTTTTTTACCTTCAGGCGGTGTTTGTGGAGTTTTAAGCATCATACCAATGATCTGAGATGAAATCTCTTTCACCTCATCTAGCGATTTTGCTAGCTTTACGCCGCCGCCTTTACCACGACCGCCGGCATGTATTTGCGCTTTAATCACCCACCAGTCTGTACCTGTCGATTCATTCAGTTTTTTTGCTGCTTCAACGGCCTGTTCAGGCGTATCCGCTACAATACCTTCTTGAATGGCTACGCCATAACTTTTTAGTAATTCTTTTCCTTGGTACTCGTGTAAATTCATGGTTTTTCGCTTTTGAACAAATATAGAAAACTATGGCTTTTTAGAGACAAATAATTGATCTTTTCCTAGAGCAAACACCTCGGGTTCTTCAAAAAATGGAATAGATGGCTTTTCAAGACCTTTGCCAATGGCCTTATTTGATTTGAAGACACGGATTTCATCGATAACACCTCCCTTATGAAACGATTCTAAAAGTGCTTTTCCGCCTTCTACAATAAGCGAGTGTATGTTTTTTTCATAGAGCTTTCTTAGTATTTGAGGGATAATGTTATTAGAAAAATCAATCGTCAAAAATTCTTTGTTTTTTCGGAGGGATGGATGTTTGCTCTGGGTAAATACAAGGGTAGGATGCTTATCTGAAAGCAAATGATGTGTGGGTGGTATTTTACAGCTTTTATCTAAAGTGACCCTCAGGGGATGCTTGCCTTGCCAATGCCTAGTGGTAAGTTTAGGATTATCTGTTATAGCCGTTTGTGTGCCAACCATAATGGCGTCTTCCTGGGTTCTATATTTATGCGAGAGGCTTTGTGAAAAAACATTTGAAAGAGCAACCGGAGCTAAACCTCCATTTGTATCTTTTGCTATATATCCCTCCGCGCTTTGTGCCCATTTTGCGATCACGTAGGGGCGCTTTTGAGTATGGTATACAAAAAACCTTTGGTTGATTTGATAACACTCGTCTTTTAAAACCCCTAAAGTGAGCTTTACACCTGCGGCTTTTAGTTTTTTAAGCCCCTTGCCATTTACTTTTTCAAAAGGATCTAGACACCCCACTACAACGCGTTTAATATTGTGTTTTAAGATCAAATCTACGCAAGGCGGTGTTTTGCCGTGATGCGCACAGGGCTCTAGAGTCACATAGAGCGTTGATTCTAAAAGTAATGTTTTGTCTACAACAGACGCAAGAGCATTTACCTCAGCATGTGCAGCCCCATATTCTTGGTGATACCCTTCTCCAATAATGATTTGATCATGTACAATCACACAGCCCACCAAAGGATTTGGAGACACCTTCCCCTGGCCTAGCTTTGCAAGCTGTATAGCTCTTCTCATAAATAACTTATCTGTCTGACTATGCATATCTTTGTTCAAAATTAGCCCTTAATTGACGATTAAAAAAAGTATACATGCCCTGAGCGCTTCTCTTGAAAAGATTTACCCCAAAGAAGAAGCCAAGCAAATTGCCATAATGGCTATTGGACACCTTACAGGTCTTCAAAAAAGCAAATTAATACTCAAAGAACATCAAGCGCTGAGCCTTCAAGAGTCTGAAACGCTACAGGCGTATGCAAAAAGGCTTTTAAAGCACGAGCCTATACAATACGTACTTGAAGAATGTTTTTTTTACGATGCGCTATTCTATGTGAATAAAAACTGCTTAATTCCCAGAGCTGAAACTGAAGAACTCGTTCAGCTCATCCTTCAGAGGCATCCTATAGATTCAAAAACAGTATTAGATATAGGCACAGGCAGTGGATGCATTGCATTAAGTTTAAAATCACAAAGGCCTACCTGGAGCATCTCAGCACTTGACATATCTAAACCAGCCCTAGAAGTCGCTAAAAAAAACGCCAAAGATCTTAAGCTCGATTGTCTGTTTATACACGAGAATATTTTATCCCCCCAAAACACCTACACGCCATTTGATATCATTGTGAGCAATCCGCCCTATGTGGCTGAATATGAAAAAAAAGACATGCAAAAACACGTGCTTAATTACGAGCCCAAAGAAGCCCTTTTTTCGGCCCCAGATCCTTTAAAATACTATAAGGCTATCTTTAAATTTTCTAACCAATACCTCACAAAAAATGGGCATTTATATTTTGAAATTAATCCTTTATACAAAAAAGAGCTTACTGAAATAGCTGAAAAAGAAAATTACACACTTGACTACACGCATATTGACTTTAACCATAAAAAAAGACACCTATGCTTTGTAAAAAGATAAATGGCATCTATTTTGTATTACATTTGTGAGTAATAAACGTAACTGTTATGAAAAAGATTATATTATCAGGAATTAGTATTTTACTTTTTTCGGCCTCTGTATTTAGCCAAAAAGTACCCAAAATAGAAGTCACTGAAACTAAAGATGTGCTCAATGAAGACACCAGAAACTGTTTTGCCGTTGAAGTGTATGGAAATGACAAATCAATTGTTGAAAAAGACTTAAAAAGCGCTTTAAAATCGAAAGACGCTAAAGTAACCACCAAAAAAGAGTTCTTTGCAGACAATGCCGTTTTTAAAGAATTTGGCGACAATAACTCAGTAGATGTTTACGCTAAAATTGAAGAGAAATCAGAAAACTCTTTTATGCTTGTAGCAGCTGTTGATTTAGGTGGTGCCTATCTATCCTCTTCAGATGAGGCGCATAAAGTAAAAGCTGAAGCTTTCAAAAACTTCATCAGAGAAATTGCGATTCAAGCCTCTAGAGATGCTGTGAAAGAAGAAGTAAAAACAGCTGAAAAATTGCTTTCTAAGCAAGAAAAAGAATTTGATGGTTTAAAAAAGGATAAAGAAAACCTTGAGAAAGACATCAAAGACAATGAAAAGCAAATTGAAGAATCGAAGAAAAAGATCGAAGAAGATAAGCGTAACATAGAAGAAAACGCTAAAAAGCAAACCGAAAAACAAACTGAAATTCAAAAACAACGCGAAGTTGTAAAAGAACTACAGCTTAAAGAAAAAGCAGTGAAATAACTTTCTTTACAGTTTAATTGTTTTATAAAAGGCTCTTGATAAGATCAAGGGCCTTTTTTTGTAGAGCTTCATGTGAAGAAAACTGCTCAATATCTTTCCAGGTTAAAATCTCTTGCATGATTTTTTCTTGGGTTTTACCTCTTTTCAACGCCTCTGAGTAGGGCGTATGCGAAAACGTGACCATACTGTACAAAGGCGTCCAAAGGCGGGGGTGTTTTTGAGCCAAAAAACTCTCGATTTTCTTTTGCAATAAAAAAGAAGGGTCTGCCACCCGATCGCGCATCTCAATAAAATTGTACAAAGCCAGTTCGCTTATGGCTTTAGCGTCTTCTATCCTTTGATCAGAGAACTGTGAAATGGTTTTTTGAATATCTTTTTTATTCGCTAATAGCAATGCATTAAACAGCGTGCAATCTTCAAATCCGCTATTCATGCCTTGCCCGTAAAAAGGCACAATGGCATGGGCGGCATCGCCCAATAAACAGACATTATCTTTATAATGCCAGGGGTTTGCCATGGTATATACAAGGTGTGAGGTGGGGTTGTTTTTGAAATCGTGTTCTAAATCTCCAATAAGGGTATACGCATCGGGGAAAGCCGCTTTGAAAAACCTTTCAAAGCTTTCAAATGTGCTTAGACTTTCAAAAGAATCAGCCCCTTTTAAAGGATAAAAAAGTGTACAGGTAAATGTTTTATCGTGATTGGGCAAAGCGATGAGCATATAATTACCACGGGGCCAAATATGAAGCGCGTTGTGATTCTCTAGAAGATATCCGCCCGAATGGCTCGCTGGGATTTCAAATTCTTTATAGCCATGAGAAATATACTGTTGAGAAAAGTTAAAGCCAGGTGTTTTTTGCATAGCCAAGCGCACTTTTGAAAAAGCCCCATCGGTGCCAAATAAAACCGAATAGTTTTTTTTGGTCTGTTTTTTTGTTTGATAATGCTCAAAAGTGAGGGCCTGAGTCTTAAAATTAAGATCTATGAGCTTTTCATTGAAATGTAAATGAACATCTTTATTTTTATCGGCCTCTTCTAGAAGCGCAATGTTTAAGTCGGCTCTGGGCACCGAATAAATGGCTTGAGCGCCACTGCCATAGGCTTGATAGGTAAGCGCCCCGCTTGTGTCATGCATCACGCGACCCTTCATAGGGATAACGATTTTTCGAATACGCTGATCCATCTCGACCTTTTGCAAGGCCTTCCAACCCCGATCAGAAAGTGCTAAATTAATAGAACGTCCGCCCATAAAATCATGGGCTCTTGGATCAGATCTTTTTTCATATACATCAACAGAACATCCGTTTTTTGATAAAAAAAGGCTATGCAGAGACCCAACTAGCCCAGCACCTATAATGGTAATGTTTTGCAT
Organism: Flavobacteriales bacterium; assembly: GCA_020629755.1. Taxonomy (GTDB): domain Bacteria; phylum Bacteroidota; class Bacteroidia; order Flavobacteriales_G; family JALEGO01; genus JAHDHZ01. Next base: position 5,802 of record JAHDCS010000006.1, read on the forward strand.
GAAACTAAAGGTAGAAAACCTTAAAACGAATTACCCATTCATCGATACCAAAAACTCTTCATTGCTTTGGGTAAACTTCATTTTATCTTGAATAAAGGTCATCGCTTCCACTGGATTCATGTCCGCAAGGTGTTTCCTTAAAATCCATACACGTTGAAGGGTTTCTCTATCGAGTAATATGTCGTCTCTTCTAGTAGATGAAGAAATAATATCAATGGCTGGGAATATTCTTCTATTAGATATCTTACGGTCTAATTGCAGCTCCATGTTGCCTGTTCCTTTAAATTCTTCAAAGATTACCTCATCCATTTTAGAGCCCGTTTCTGTAAGGGCTGTTGCAATAATGGAGAGAGAACCCCCATTTTCAATATTTCTGGCAGCGCCAAAGAATCGCTTAGGTTTGTGCAGTGCGTTAGCATCAACCCCGCCCGTTAACACTTTACCTGAAGCAGGTGATACGGTGTTGTATGCTCGAGCAAGTCTAGTAATAGAATCTAGAAGAATTACTACGTCGTGTCCGCATTCGGTGAGTCTTTTCGCTTTTTCTAAGACTAGATTGGCTATTTTCACATGACGCTCAGCCGGCTCATCAAACGTAGAAGCAATCACTTCTGCATTGACACTTCTGGCCATATCGGTCACCTCTTCTGGTCTTTCATCAATTAAAAGTACAATAAGGTAAGCTTCTGGATGATTCGCTGCAATCGCATTAGCTACATCTTTTAACAAAACAGTTTTACCTGTTTTTGGCTGCGCTACAATAAGTCCTCTTTGTCCTTTGCCAATAGGGGCAAATAAATCCATAATACGCGTAGACATGCTGTCTTTGGCATGCCCTGTTAATTTGAATTTTTCATCTGGAAAGAGCGGAGTGAGGTAATCAAAAGGTACACGGTTTCTAATTTGGTCAGGTGTTTTTCCGTTTATTTTTTCAATGTTAGTTAATGGAAAATATTTTTCACCTTCTCTTGGGGGTCTAATCTGTCCAACAATAGTATCGCCTGTTTTTAAGCCAAACAGCTTAATTTGATTCTGAGAAATATAAATATCATCCGGCGAAGACAAATAGTTATAATCAGATGAACGCATAAAGCCATATCCATCTGACATAATCTCAAGTACGCCTTCAGTAGTTACATCACCATCAAATTCAATTTGTGGTTTTGGGGGTTCTGGCTGTTTTTTTTGCTGTTGGTCTTTGCTATTGTGCGTCTCTTGCTTTTTGGTTTGAGACGTATTTTGTGGTTTTTTATCTTGTGTGCTCTCTTTACTTGAAGAAACCTTAGGTTTTTTTTCAACTGGCTCTTCTTCTTTTTTGGTATTGCGCGGCTTCTCTTTCGGCATTTTTTTCACTACCGGCACACCGTTTTCTTGTGCTTTATCTTTTACAACACGTTTCCTTCTAAGAGGTTTTTTCTCTTCATTTTCAGAAGGCTTAAGTGCTTGTTGGTCCAAAATAGCATAAACCAATTCGTCTTTTTTTAATTTATCGGCCTTTTTAACTTCTAATTCTTTGGCTATCGTTCTCAGGTCTTCTTCAACCTTAGCGTTCAGCTGCGCAATATCGTACATGATGTCTAAAATGTATTATAAAAAACAGTTATTGTATTATTTGAATATAAATCTTTGAGATTTTTGCCTTTTTCGAACAAAAGACCATGCAATACTACAAAATGCATTTAACTTTGCAAACAAATGTTAAAAAATGATCCAAAGAATACAGACGCTTTATAGTATTTTAGCACTTCTCTTTTTACTTATTCCTATCTTTTTTACAAACAGCACGCAAGCTTTTGATGGGCACCAAGACACTCTTTTAGTAATACTTAGTACCGCTAAGCTATTTTTTGCTTTACTCACTTTGGTGTGCTTATGTTTAAGTATTATTTTATTCAAAAGTATTGACAAACAAAAAAAAGCAGCTTTTCTAGCTCAATTATTTTTGCTTTTACTTTTAATCTGTTTATTGTGTTTTTACTTATCAAGCTCATTTCGTTCAACTTATGCAATGCCAGATACTGTCGCCTTCCCTTTACTTATATGTATCGCCTTCATTTTTAGTGTTCTATCCCACAGAGCTATAAAAAAAGACCATGAACTTTTAAAATCGGTTGATAGAATTCGATAATTAGCGTATACTTGCGCCCTGAAAAGCGGAAATGCAAACCATATACACCAAATCTGAACTTAAAGAAAAAGTTCAATCTCTTCTAAACGAGAAAAAAACCATTGGTCTTGTCCCGACTATGGGAGCTTTACATGAGGGACATATGTCTTTAGTTCAAAGTGCTAGAGATGAAAACGATATTGTGATTTGCAGCATTTTTGTCAATCCAACCCAGTTCAATAATAAAGAAGATTTAGAGAAATACCCCAGAACTCTAGTCAACGACCAAGCTTACCTTAAAGAAAACGACTGCGACATTGTCTTTGCACCTCAGGCCGAAGATATATATGACCACAACCACCAAGATATCCAGATTGATTTTTACGGCTTAGATAAGGTGATGGAGGGGCCCAATCGACCTGGACATTTTGAAGGGGTCGTTAACATTGTTCATCTCTTATTCTCTCTTTGTAAACCAACCCGTGCGTACTTTGGAGAAAAAGACTTTCAACAGCTCTCAATTATAAGGGCTTTGCAAAAACAAAAGCATCCTAAACTTGACATTATAGGCTGTGAAATTATTCGTGAAAAATCTGGCCTTGCTATGAGTTCGCGTAATGCTCGACTTAGTGGGGTAGGCATTGAAAGAGCGTCAGAAATATTTTATTGCTTGCAACAAGCTAAGGGCCTAATAGAAAAACATACCCCTAGTGAAGTCAAAGAATGGGTTGAAGCCTTTTTTGATTCTAAAACGTATTTCAAACTCGAATACTTCTCTATTGCTAATGCCCATGATCTTTCTGAAGCCAAATCTTGGAAAGACTCAAATCACATTAGAGCCTTTGTGGTCGTGCACTTAGAAGATGTGCGTTTAATTGATAATATAGCCTTTAAAGAAGATTAGGATTCTCTTCTAAAAACTTAGTGTTGTATTTACCTTCTCTAAAATTTTTATCTGCCATTAAAGCCAAATGAAACGGAATAGTGGTTTGAATACCTTCAATGACATACTCACTTAATGCGCGTTGCATTTTTGTAATGGCCTCTTCTCGTGTTTGCGCCACAGTGATGAGTTTAGAAATCATTGAATCGTAATTTGGGGGGATGGTGTATCCAGAAAACACATGTGTGTCAATACGAATACCATGTCCGCCAGGCGAATGATAATTGGTTATTTTACCTGGAGAAGGCCTAAAATCTTTACTCGGGTCTTCAGCATTAATACGGCACTGAATGGCATGCATTTTAGGGACATAATTTTTACCCGAGATGCGGTCTCCGGCTGCCAATTTTATTTGTTCTTTGATTAAATCAAAATCTATGACCTCTTCCGTGATGGTATGTTCGACCTGAATACGGGTATTCATTTCCATAAAATAGAAGTTGCGGTTTTTATCCACCAAAAATTCTACAGTACCTACTCCTTCATAATCAATAGCCTCAGCGGCTTTAATAGCAGCCTGCCCCATCTTTTCACGAAGTTTTTCTGTCATAAAAGGTGAAGGGGTTTCTTCTACTAACTTTTGATGGCGTCTCTGAATAGAACAATCTCTCTCACCTAAATGGCAAGCACGTTTGCCATCGGCTGCAATTTGAATCTCTATGTGGCGAGGCTCTTCTACAAACTTTTCCATGTACATGCCCGGATTACCAAAAGAGGCTTCTGCTTCTTTAGAGGCTGAGAGAAAAGCTTCTTCTAATTCTTGCTCATCTTTTACCACACGCATCCCTTTACCACCACCACCGGCAGTAGCTTTAATCATCACAGGATACTTTATGCTTTTAGCTACTTTTTTAGCCTGCTCTACATCTTCTAAAATCCCTTCTGATCCTGGAATAACTGGAACACCCACTTTTTTCATGGTTGCCTTTGCGCTGGCTTTATCCCCCATGGCATCAATCATCTCAGGAGAAGCCCCAATAAACTTTAGCCCGTTCTCAGCACAAATTTTAGAGAATTTTGCATTCTCTGATAAAAACCCATAGCCAGGATGGATAGCGTCTGCATTGGTGATTTCAGCTGCAGCAATAATACGCGCCATATTTAAGTAAGATTCAGCACTACTTGCTGGTCCAATACAAACAGCTTCGTCTGCAAACTTTACATGTAGACTTTCTTTATCAGCAGATGAATATACGGCAACCGTTTGAATGCCCATCTCTTTACAGGTGCGAATAACCCGCAATGCTATTTCACCTCTATTGGCGACTAAAATTTTCTTAAACATGAAAATAGTTTTTAAACAGCTTCTTAATTTGGCTCAACTAAAAACAAAGGCTGGTCGTATTCAACAGGCTTAGTATCGTCTACCAATACTTTTACTATTTTACCACTCACTTCTGACTCAATTTCATTGAAAAGCTTCATGGCTTCTATAATACAAAGCACCTTGCCTTGCTCAATTGCATCGCCTACAGCAATAAAAGGGGGTTTATCTGGAGCTGAAGAACGATAAAAAGTCCCGATCATGGGCGATTTAATCGTGATTAAATTTTCGCTAGCTGCAGCTGTTTTTTCTTCTTTCGCAGCAGGTACAGGCTCAGGTTTGATCGTTTGTGGCGCGACTTGCTGTACTTCAACAGCCTGAGCAACGGGCACTTGAATGGGTTGAATTTGTGGTTTTTCCACGATCTTTTCAACTACTCTTTCAGGGCCGTTTTTAACATTTATTTTAAATTCATCTGTCTCTAGATCAACCTCTGACACACCTGACTTGGCAATAAACTTAATTAAGGCCTGTACTTTATCAAAATTAAATCCCATAGTGTTTAATTAGCCCTCAAATATACAAAGGCATTTGCACACGTAAAAATAAAATTTACGCCTCAGGCCATAATGAGAGCTAAATACACTCTATTTGAGAATAACATGCCTTGTTCTGTAAGTGTAATAAGCTGGTCTTCTCTGCTGTACCATAAAGGATTTAGACTTAGAAGTGCTTGGTTAAAATACTGATAAAAATGTGGTGCAAACGTATGCTTCAAATCTAAAACATCTAACCCCCATTTTGCACGTAGCCTGGTAATTATAAACTCATTATAACGGGCTTGCTCATCTAATTTTTCTTGAGTTTGAAATGCTAAAGTCTGTGCGCTTACCCCCTTATAATAGCGTTGATTGTTTGATATATTACACATACGCAGTGCTCCTATTTTAGAATGTGCAGATGGGCCAAAACCAATATAATCAAAGCCTTTCCAGTAATTTGAATTATGAACAGCATACTTTTTGTCTCGACAAAAATTGGATACTTCATAATGCTCATAGTTATTTTGAGTAAGTGTTTGCATAATTATTTGATGATCGTCAAGAGCCTTTTTTTCATCTATCGTTACACGTGCATTTTCAATCTCAAAAGCAAGCTTAGTTTTAGGTTCTACTGTTAATTGATAAATTGACAAATGAGAAATATTGAGCGCCAACGTCTTTTCTAAACTTTGTTGTATAGACTCAACTGAGGGCAATCCATATATTAAATCTATGTTTAAATTAAAAAACCCTATATCTTGCGCTTTTTTAATGGAATATTCTGCTTGTTTTGCAGTATGCGAACGGTTCATCCAAGCGAGTTCTCTCTGATTAAAACTCTGCACGCCGATACTCAAACGATTAAATGGCAATTGCTTAAGTAAGTTAAGTTTTTGTGGTGTTAAATCGTCAGGATTAGCTTCTATGGTAATCTCAATATTTGGGGGGATGTGAAAATAATTTTGTAGCGTAGTAAAAATGGCCTGAAACTGAGTAGAATCTAGGAGCGTAGGGGTCCCGCCACCAAAATAAATAGAGCTTAGTGTTTCTTTGTGTACCCTTTCTTGAAGGTGAATTTCTTGACATAAGGCATTTGTAAATTGCTCTGTCTGATTCAGCTTAGTAGAAAAATGAAAATCACAGTAAATACAGGCTTTTTTACAAAACGGTACATGTATATAAAGCCCTATCATTCATCTAAAATAGGAAGTTCTATCCGAAAACAAGTGCCCTTATCTTTTTTTGAAGATTTTACAAATACTCGGCCTAGTAGTATCTCTTCTATAATACGCTTAGTAAGTGAAAGCCCTAATCCCCATCCTCTCACTTTTGTGGTGAAACCTGGTTCAAAAACAGTTTTAAATTTTGAAGGGTCTATTCCTTTTCCGGTATCTTGAATATCCACACTAATAATATTGTTTTGTGATGTATCAATTTTGATGTCTAGAATACCTTTGCCTTGCATACTGTCAATGGCATTTTTAATGATATTTTCAAAAGCCCATTCTAATAACGTACGGTTAGCGCCTAAAAGCACTTCAGTATTTGGAACATCTAATAAGAAATTTACATTTTTAGGAATTCTCGGAATAAAATATTTACGTGTTTTATGTAATAACGCAACCAAATCAATGGTTTCAATTTTAGGTTTTGAGCCTATATTAGAAAATCGGTCAGCGACTGTTTTGAGGCGATCTATATCTTTTTGTATTTCTTGACTAATTTCAGATGAAATATCTTTTTTAATCATTTCTTGCCAAGCCATTAGTGATGAAATTGGCGTACCTAACTGATGGGCTGTCTCTTTAGCCATACCAGCCCACACCCTATTTTGTTCTGCTTTTTTAAACGATGTAAACAACCGATAAGAGAGCGCAATAAATAGTAAAAACAAAAGTGTTTGTATATAAGGGTAATACCGCAGCTGCCTTAACAACATAGAATCAAAATAGTAAATAGCATGAACAGAGTCATCGTCTAAAGTAAATCGTATTGGGGTATTATTGCTTTGCATTTTCTCTATTTGTTGATCAAGTAAGAACCTACTCTCTTTTATTTTAGCAGAAAGATGCCCCGTAGCAATAACAGAATCTAAAGTTTCATTTTTGTACACAACCGGAACACGCGCAGAATTAACCACTATTTCTGAGATGAAACTCTGTAATAAATCGCCCATGACCTTTTTTAATTCTTCAAATAGTTTAGAGTCTTTATAATACAAATACTGCCTCTCTCCACCGTATACAGGTATAAGTATCCGTTTATTTTGTTCTTGCATACTCGCAATCTGCTCTTTAACCCATGCTTTGTTTTTGGATAGCACAGGATCTAAATTCCTACTCGATATAATTTCATTATTCTCTTTGGTTAAGATTACCGGAACCGTCGTGTTATCAGAAATTACTTTTAATAAAAAAGAGTAGTCTGTGCCGGGCTTTGATTGTATGGCTAACTGTGTTGCCTGTGACCACAACTCTACTTTTTTCTTTTCCTCGATTGAAAGCTGCTCAAACAGATCTTGGGTATAGGCTACAAGTTCTGCTTTTTTTTTAATGGCCTTTGCCCACAATTCAACTTGAATACGCTCGTCTTTAGAAATCTGATTTACGATATAATTGGTGTAAAAAAAAGTAAATACAACGACTAAAAAGACAATAAATAAAAGGAAGTATTTCCAGTTTCTTTTTTGGGAATATAAAGTCAAGGTTTACACACTTTATTTAAGCAATTCAAGCGCTTCTTGTACAGTTATCGTTTGATACTTAAACCTGCCTATGACTTCAGAACCTTCTAGTCCCTTTTGAATAAGTTCTTGCTTAAACGCTTGAGCTTCAGGTAGTGTTTTAAATGAACCAGAGAAATAGCGCACCAAGCCTTCAGTAGTTCTTTCTCTTTTTAAGTTATCTAGTGTTAATACAATATTTAACACTTCAGGCGGCACCTCACCACTATACGCGCCTATCTGAACACTAAAACGGACTAAGTCTCTATTCACCGCATTTCTTTGTGGTTCTGAATGTGCTGCTATTTTATCTACTCCTGTGACAAAATTAACCCCTGCATCTTTTAGTGCAATGCGCTCCCCGTTTTTAAATGCCGACACAAAGGTGCCTTCGTAGCCTTTTTCAATCATATCTACCCGCACTTCAGCAGCCTTATCAAAGCTAGTATAAGACCCTGTATAATATCTATTAATGTCATCTTCAAACGGCACCATCACAACACCCGGGACGTCTTTAAACAAATGCTTAGAAATTCTGTTTCTATAGGCGCCTATTTGAACACGGTAAACAATTGTGTTTTCAGGATCATCAATAGCGCTTGGATTAAAGTAATCTGCTTGGGCAGTTGGCGCATAGTCTGATGCATTAGAAACTAGTTTTGGCTTACTGCCTTGTTTTGTAGATACAAGCGCCGTATTTGAAAAACCCTCCCCTGATAGTTCAATTTGTCTTCTCAATGCATCTGGGATATTATCAAAATTACCCACTGTTATGTATGTAATACCATTTTCATCCCATGTATTCACATCAGGAATGCTCAACAATTGTTCGGCCACTTCTTGAGGCACGCCTCCTTTAAATTTTCCTATATGCACCATGAATTTCTCTTTATTCAAGGTATCCATACCTTCAGAGTACGTTAAGGTATGAATAGTATCTATTCTTCCTGAGGCACCTAACATCATCGCTAAATAATCTGCATCTGTATACGCCACTCCATTAGCTTTAACTAGCTTACCTTCTGGTGTATCTAATTCATCGTCTTTATAATCAGGCACTCCATCGTTATCGCCATCTAATGGGCATCCAAACTCATCTACTTCAACCAGTTCTGGTGTGTTAGGGCAACGGTCATGAAAATCTACTACACCGTCGCCATCCATGTCTTCAGACATAATATCATCTGGATCTAGCACAATGTCGTCGGCATTGTTAATTAATGGGTTTAAATCGTAACTAATTCCAAATTTGGTGTGTAAAATTTTATCATTAGATGCGGTACCTTGTCTAGAGCCTATACTTTGATTGGTAATACCATCTATAAAATCGGTAGTAGTAAAGTGTAGAACAGAAGATAAATCAAAAAACAGACGGTCGGTCATTTCAAACCTAACCCCTAAACCCACAGGTATTGCATAAGAACGTTCAGAATATTTTCCTAAATCATCAGGGCTTGTTTCTCTAACATCAGACTCGTAGGTGTAATCTCTTTGCAAACGAATGGCATTAGATGCATTTATGTCGTCTTCGGCTAAATCTCTTATTGTGCCATCAGACCAATAATTATAAAAATTACCGTTGGCATCATACAGATCTGTTTTAGATAGAAATTCTAATGCTTCGAAGCCTACAGTTACATAGGGTTTCATGTATCTATTGCCTGGAAAAAGGTGGTCAAAATTATAATTTAAATGCACCCCATACATACTCACATTTGATTCAAAGTTGATGTTACGCGCTAAGGAACGTTCATTGGCACCAACTTTGCCTCTTATAAAGACTAATCTGGCATCTAAAAATCGAGTTAATCGTTGATCTAAGAATAAATGATAAGAAACCTTTCCTAAAAGAGGCCCATTGGCTTTTTGTGCATTTGAAACATCTCCATAAAAATTTAACATCCCAAGGCCTAATCCGATGGTAGGAAGTTGAAACCGAGCATCTTGATTTTGCTTTGCTCTATTAAGGTCGACTTTAGCAACGCTATCAGATACATTTACAGTAGAAGGTGTTGTTATAGGAGCTGTTTCTTGAGCGAAAATGACATCCCCCCAAAAAAAGATAAGAAAAATGGCTATGCTATACGATCTGCGCACCTAATAAAGGTATAAATATTCTTTAAATTTAAGGAATCCAATTTTGCTTTGAAATCATCAAGGCTTCTTGAACTGTAATGCGCTTGCCATTATTGTAAGCGGTTACAAAAGGGCCAGGGAAATTATACCCAGCCGTCACTTGATTTCTTCTATCTCTAGCAGATTTGTACTCTGAATACCAGTCAATTGTGTATTTAATCCAGCCTTCGTGATTTTCTGTACTTATCGCTGTCTCGGTATATTTATATATTTTTTTGAAATAGGCCGGAACATTCGAGAGCGTTCTCTTATTGGCCATAATCTGAACTTTATACCCCAAGCCCTGATTAGTTGACGAAATTTGATCAACAGTGTTTTTTGAAGCAGAGGCAATGCCTGAATTACTTGAGGTTTCAATAGTCTCTTCTGGAGATGTTTCAGTCATTGACGCGTCTGCTTGTTGATTATCATTAGCCGCAGTAGCATTAGTTGTATTGTCTGATAAGTTATTTACAGGAACTTCGACATCTGTATTATTGTTAGCCTCTGTTGCATCATTAACAGCAAGATTATTGGAAGCTGTTTCGCCAGATGAACCTGCCATATTTGACACCGCAATTCTTTTGGTTTCGTTATTGTCTAAATATGAAAATTCGCCAGCTGTATTTTTTAATTCTTCTAGCCCTGCAGCGTCTTTTACTACAGCCATATACGACACCTGAAATTGCTTATCTTCAGGAAAACTCATCCACACAAACTTCGACTTTCTATTCACGAATGAATACACCGCTGAATGCGCTTGCTCTTCATAGCCCATTGTTTCACCAGGAATAACATCTTGAAGCTTAGCAAAGCCTGTTAGACCGTTGTTGGTGACATCATAAATAACCTTATACTTTCCTTCGGCTTCATTAATGGTTTCAATAGATCTTTTTAACACCACCTTCTCTCCATCGACAACTGCTGATGACTCGCCTGAAGCGCTTGCATCAATATTTAGATCTGTGTTGGTCGTATTCGTTAATGCTGTGGTGGCTGTTTCTGCTGCACCACCCACTGCATCAGTAGTGTTATTGACTGCATTTTCTGTAGCCGAAGACGCGTCTTCTGAAGCGCCCAAAATAACATCGGCCACTGATTCTGTAGAGTTTGATGTTTCTGAATCTACAGCAGTCTCTGAGGAGGCTACAGGCAAATCACCTCCGATTAAAATTGAAGAAAGCGGAATATCTCTACTGTCTTTAGCATTATCCACAAGAAAAGAAAATTTTCCTGTTATCTCTTTATTGCCTGGCGTCATAGACTCATCGACTTTGATCTTGTATGAAACTGTAAACTGATCTTCTGGAGGAAGCGCCATCCAAATAAATTTCACTTTACCACCAATGGATGAAAAGGTGGCCGATTTTGTTTCAACTGCTGTTGCTGTAAATCCTTCTGGAAGTTCTTGTTGAACTTTCGCAAAACCCATTAAACCAGGCTTATCGATCGTGATTTCATAAACAAATTCATCGCCTGGATTTGCTGACTCAGGAAATTTAGTAGTGACATTTACCCCTTCAGGAAAAAGAAGCGAAAAAAACAAGTATCCCAAAAAGCTAAAAGAAAAAAGAGTTGCCTTAAACATAACCGTATAGATTTAGTAATAAAACAAATTTATACGGATTAACTCCGCTAAACTATCACCCTGCGGGTATTTATTAACACAATATTGTTAAGAGCAGAACACAACCCCTAGCATACTTTATAAACTAGAGCCGTATGGCAGTACATAAAAACGATTTACTGCTCAAAAAAGTATTGGATTAAATCCATGAGATCTGTAACAGAAATGTCTGTTTCACCGCCTAAAAAGTCATCAATCGCTTGATTTACTTCTTTGGGTTGCAACTTACCATCTCCATTATAATCTGCAAACCTACCATTTTCAGGTATAGGAAGAATTAAGACTTTTCCTTGGTCGACTTGCGCTTGAATCTCTTCTCTGATCGATTCTAAAGAATTTGCTCCGCTCGCGTCTTGAACTTTCAACATGTTAGGGTCAACATCAGCCGCTTCTAAACCTAACTCACTGAGCGTTGAATCACTAGGTGCTTCATAGAACTTTTCTACTTTTTCCATGTACACTTGCTCTCTTATTTGATACAATTTTTCTAGCTCTTCAGCACTAAGCGTAATACCGTCTCTATTCACAGTGGCACCTGGCTTACTGTTAGGTTCTTTATCTAAATAATTTGCCACCCCATCATTGTCGTCATCTAAAGGACAACCTTTAGCATTTACCTTTACTTTTGTAGGCGTGCTTGGGCATTCGTCATAAATATCAGACACTCCATCTCTATCTGCATCCGTTTTGGCCATTTTACCAAAATCAACCCCCTTATATTTCTTTTCTCTTTCACTCACAAATTTTTTGCCTAATGTGAAATGAAGTGATAGTTTGGTGTTGAAATAATTGTCGTTTTTACCATTCACAAATCCATCCAAATAATCTGATTGTAAAATTCCATATGTACCACTTAACCTGAGATCAAAAAATTCAGTTAACTTAAACTTTGCACCCAGCGTAATAGGAATACTAATCGCAGAGGTTTTAAACCCCGTCTCTTTAGAAGGATCAAAGGTTTGTTGAACCTCAGATTCATACACAAAATCTCTTTCTATCACCTCAACACCCGGATCTGTAGATTGGCTAATCACAACTCCGTTAGTATCTTTTTGAGGTTGATTGCGAATAAAATTATCATCCCAATAATAATAGGTGTTACCATCTTTATCTTTTAAATCAGCTTTTACATCAAACAAAATATAATTAATACCAACATTGATAAAAGGCGTAAATACGTGTTTGGCTTTTGTGTCAAAATAAAACCCCACATGACCACCCATTTCATGTACTGATGTTTCAAAATTTAGGTTTCTAGCTCCTGTCCTTTCATTTTGTGATATCTTACCAAAGATATAATCAACGCCTGCTGCAATATTTTTTGTAAATCTTTTTTCGACATGCAACCCTGGGTTAATTCTAAAATTATTTAAGGTTGAAATATTATTGGTCACATTTAAATCGCCAAAAAAACTATAAATTGAGCCTGATACACCTAAGGTCACATACCCCTTGTTCACAGGCCTTTCCTTCTCTATAGAATCTTGTTTAGCCTCTTGAATTTCCTGGGTAGTCTTTTGAGCCTTAACAGATATTGATAAAGCAAAAACAAAACATAAAAGTAAGCGTAAAGCATTCATTTTTTAGGGATTTAAATCACGTAAAGATCATAAATTCTAATGTACTTATCAAATTACAAAAAGAATGTTGATGTCATCTGTATTAATATTGCTCAAAAAAGTAGTCAATTAAATCCATGATGTCATCCACAGCAACATCAATTTCACCAGAGAAAAATTCATCGATAACTCTTGAAATTTCATCGGCTTCTATCACGCCATTTTGGTTATAATCGGCGTAATGGAATTTGCCTGGCAAAGCACCAGATACTTGATCTGATTCAGCATCAATATCAAACTCTTTAAGTTTATCTAAAGAAGGTGCTTCATAGAATTTCTCAGACCTATCCATATGTAAGCCTTTTCGTTTTTCTTCCATCAATGCTATTTGCTCATCAGACAAGGCCCTTCCGTATCTATCTACAATAAACTGCCCACTTTCATTGGACTGAGAGTGTGGTTCTTTATCGAGATGATTGGGCACACCATCGTTATCATCATCTAAAGGACAACCCGAAGGATCAACCGGAACACCCGATGGGGTATTAGGACATCTATCATCAACATCTGAGACGCCGTCTGCATCTGCATCAGAAGTGGTAAGCGAAGCAAAATCTATATTTTGATAGCGCTGTTCTTCAGGCGCCACATATTTTTTACCAAACGTATAATAAAACCCGGCTGAGGTAAATAAATAATTGTCATTTTTACCCGATTGAAAATTATCTAGATGATCATTCATAGTAATATTAAACGCAGAACTTAAACGCATTTCTATAAATTCAGCCAATCGTAATCTAAAGCCAAAATGCACCGGAAAAACCAAAGTGGATTGTTTAATTGTAGAATTGCTTTGATCAAATGTATTGGTGAGTTTTGTTTCATAAGTATAATCTCTCTGTAATAGAGACGATTCGGTAATGTTTATTTGAAACTGATTAGGATCTTCGTCTGGATTAATGTCTTGTAAATTTCGGATTGTTCCATCCCCCCAATACTCATAAGCAATATTGTTATTGTCTGTTAAATCCGTATAGAGATTAAAGGTCATGTAAGACACTCCTAAGGCTAGGTAAGGTGCAACAACTTGATCGCCATGCCAGTCGAAATAGGCTTTAGCATAAGCACCAAACTGAGTGTATCGGTTTTCAAAATTAAACTGCTCAGAACGCTTCCAGTTTTCAGATACTTTGATTAAATTGCGCTCATTATCAGCCATTTTGCCTATCCTGCCATACAATCCTACCCCAACATATTTATTAAACCGTTTTTCTACAGCAAGTTGATGCGCAAACTTAAACCGATTAGAAAAATTAACCCCAGTATTATTGCCTATATCGCCAAAAATATTTGATATACCAATATTATAACCAACAGTTAAAAACCCTTTATTAATTGGTTTTCTAGGCGCTTTTTCTTCGGCTTTTTTTTCTGCTTTAACCTGTGGTGTTGCTGTTGAATCAGATGTATACTTCTGAGTAGTCTCTTGCCCTGAGGCAATGAGGCAACATCCCAACAAAAAGACACAAAAAGTGCTTTTTTTAAAAATTGGGCTTAAGTGTATATTTGGTATAAAATTCATCTATAATTTTAACTGCTTCTTCTCCTGTATCTACAAGAGTAAACAAATCCATATCCTTGGGGCTAATGTTTTTTTGGTCTAACATGGTGTTTTTAATCCAATCAATTAATCCGCTCCAGTATTTTTTTCCTACCAAAACAATAGGGAATTTGCCAATTTTATGGGTCTGGATAAGCGTAAGGGCTTCAAAAAGTTCGTCTAAAGTACCAAATCCGCCAGGCAATACGATAAACCCCTGAGAGTACTTCATGAACATCACCTTTCTGACAAAGAAATAATCAAAATTAATAAGCTTATCTGGATCAATATACGGATTTGACTCTTGCTCGAAAGGCAAATCAATATTTAAGCCAACTGAATGACCTCCGCCTTTTTTAGCCCCTTTATTAGCTGCCTCCATAATGCCAGGACCTCCTCCTGATACTACGCCATAACCAAGTTGCGTAAGATCATATGCAATTTTTTCTGCTAACAAATAATAGGCATTTTCTGGTTTTGTACGGGCCGATCCGAAAATAGATACACAAGGGCCTATTCTCGCCAACTTCTCAAAACCAGTTACAAATTCAGAAACAACTTTAAAAATTTGCCAAGAATCGGCTGTTTTAATTTCGTTCCAATCTTTGTTTTTAAATGCTGCTTCTACTTTATTCTCTGATGTCATACTCCAATAAAAGTATAAATTGTTTTCTAAACCCCGCATGTATCGCATTTAAAATTTTATATTTGAGTCTGTGAGGTTATCTGTATTTTCTTTTATGTTATGCTTCTGGTGTGGAGTATCTTTGATAGCGCAAAACGCAAAGCCCAAGCTATCTATTAAAGATCGCTTAAACTGGAAAGAGGCCAACGACCAATTTGCCATTCAAGATTACAGGGGCGCCTTGGCTTATTTTGAAGAATTATTGCAAGCGCACCCTAACTGGAGTACTTTAAATTTCAATATTGGTGTCTGTTTATTTGATGGAAAAAAAAACAAGCTTGAATCAGAGCCTTATTTTAAAAAAGCACTCGATATACCAAAGTCGAATATGTACCTAGGGCAAATCATGCACCTTAAATTAAACTTTGATTCGGCCCTTTATTATTATAATATTTATTTGAATGACCCCTCTGAGAGTAAAGACATTAGAATCATCGAACAACTCAGAGCCAATACAAACTTTGCAAAAGAGCACTTAAAAGATATTACCAATGATACCTTAGTGGATGTGCCGTATCTTAATTCTAAATTTGATGAATATGCGCCTGTTTTATCCAGCGATGGAAAAACACTTTTTTTTACTTCAAGACGTTCTGGCGGTGAAAAAAATTCTACTGATCAGACTGGTCGTTTTTTTGAAGACATTTACATCAGTACTTTAAATGACTCTGGTTATTGGGTTGAGCCTAAAAAGGTATTCTCTAGCCCTCATGATCTTCATGAAGCTACTGCTGGATTAAGCCCTGATGGAAAAAAATTAGTCGTATTTAGAACTGATAAAAACTACATTACAGGCAATTTATTTTATACGTCAAAAGAAGTAGATCAATGGGGTAAACTCCATAAATTTGAAAACGGAATTAATTCATCTTATATAGAGTCTAGCATGAGCTTTTCTCTTGACCAAAAAACCATCTATTTTTCAAGTGACAGACCTGGCGGATTTGGAGGCAAAGATATTTACAGAATCAGACAAATGGGCGATGGTTCTTGGAGTAAACCTTTCAACTTAGGGCCTTTAATTAATACCGCTTTTGACGATGATGCGCCTTTTATACATCCAAACGGAATTACCTTGTTCTTTTGCTCTAAGGGCCATCAAAACTTAGGGGGATATGATATATTTAGATCTGAACTTAACCTAGAAGAAGACACTTGGAGCAGAGCCAAAAATTTAAAATCCCCCCTAAACTCTGTCTATGACGATGTCTTCTTTTCTATAAGTTCTGATGGCGAGCAAGCTTTTTTTTCATCTGAAAGATCTTATGGATTAGGCGGACAGGATATTTTTAAAATAAACTTAAAGCAAAAACCTATCCCTTATTTTATTGGCTATGTATTTGATGCAGAAACCAATCATCCCATCAAAGCCACACTTAAAGTCACCAAAACGAACGGAGACATACAAGGCATTTACAAAAGTTCAAAAAAGACTGGTAAATATATTTTTGTACTTGATTACAAACAAACCTACAAAGTAGAAATTACACATCCTAAATATTCGACTTATAGCAAAAGTATAACCATTGAGGATGACAAGCCTTTTGAAGGCACTTTCAAGCTTTTCAAGAAATAAAAATATTTAATCTAAAAAAGGACAGCCACCAAAAAAGTACTTTAAGAAGCAAAAAGCGACTCAACGAAGGCTTTTTTATCAAATATTTGCAAGTGATCAATTCCTTCGCCTACACCAATGTATTTTACTGGTATTTGAAACTGATCAGAAATTCCAATCACCACCCCTCCTTTAGCAGTGCCGTCTAATTTTGTGAGAGCAAGTGAATTCACTTGGGTAGCTTTTGTAAACTGCTTGGCCTGCTCTATGGCATTTTGCCCTGTAGAAGCATCTAAAACCAACAATACTTCATCTGGCGCATTAGGCACTACTTTTTGCATCACGTTTTTGATCTTTGTTAGCTCATTCATTAAATTAATCTTGTTATGTAGCCTACCAGCTGTATCAATTAAAACAATGTCTGCATTTTGAGCTTTTGCAGACTCAAGTGTGTCAAACGCTACAGAGGCTGGATCTGAACCCATTTTTTGAGAAATCACAGGCACGTTTACACGTTCTCCCCACACTTTAATTTGATCTATTGCTGCTGCTCTAAATGTATCTGCCGCGCCTAACACCACATTTAACCCAATTTTTTTAAACCCGTAAGCCAATTTACCAATGGTTGTTGTTTTGCCTACACCATTAACCCCTACTACCATAATAACATAAGGCTGACCGCTGGTTTTATTGCCTAGAATAGACTCTATCTCATTTGACGCTTTATCACCCAGCATTAGATGCGTAATTTCTTCTCTAAGCATACCCTGCAGCTCTTTTGTGCTTAAATATTTATCATTAGCAACACGCGCTTCTATGGCATCAATAATTTTCAAGGTAGTTTGCACGCCTACATCACTCTGAATTAGCGTTTCTTCGAGCTGGTCTAGCACCTCAGCATCAATAGTAGATTTACCTACAACTGCTCTAGATAGTTTACTAAAAAAACCTTCTTTTGTTTTTTCTAAACTTTTATTTAATTGTTTTTTTTCTTCTTGATCTACTTTTTTCTTAGCCTCTTCAATCTTTTGAGCTTCAGCTTTCTTTTTGGCTTCTTCAGCTGCTTTGGCTTCTTGTTTGGTTTGCCACTCTTTTTCTTTACGCTCTTTTTCTCTACTATCGACTAATTCCTTTTTAATTTTCTTTTCAGAAGGGTCTAAAGATTTTTTTTCTTTATCTACAGTATTTTCTTCTTCTCTATTAGCCTCTGTATTTTTTTTTGTTATGGGGGATGATGGTTCAGCTTTATCAGGATCATTTACTTTGATTTCTGATGTAGAGTCTTCTAAAACAACTTCTTCTTTTCTCTGAGTATCTTCAGGCTCTGTTTTTTTAAACTTCTCTTCTTTTATTTTTTCTAAAACCGGCTCCTCTTTTTTTATACGTTGTTCAGAAACTTTTTGTGTGTCTTGCCCATCTACAAGGTGCTCTTGACTCTCTTGTTGAGAATGCTGAATCTTTTGCTCTTGTGCTTCTTCTTTATTTTTCTGCTCAGAATCAGGTGAACTGAAAATTTTTTTTATCCGATCAAATAGCCCCATTTTGTACTAGTTTGTGTTCTTTTGTGGTGAAAAAAAAGGCCTGGATCACTATGAAACAGGCCTTACATTAATGTCTTATGAAGAATATTATCCTTTCAAATAATCGTTTACCATATCTTTTGAAACGATCTCAGATTTAAATGAATAGGCACCTGTTTTAGGTGATTTGACCACTTTAATTACCTTGGTCATCCCTTTTGATTCTCCTTTTTTTAACCTTGCAACTGTTTTCTTAGCCATCTTACTTTATTTCTTTGTGAAGGGTATATTTTCTTAAAATGGGATTGTATTTTTTTAATTCAATACGATCCGGCGTGTTTTTTCTGTTCTTGGTTGTAATATATCTTGACGTGCCTGGTTTACCACTGTTTTTGTGCTCAGTACACTCTAAAATTACTTGTATTCTTGTATCTTTTCTTGCCATAACGCTGTCATGTTGGGCATGCAAATTTAGTTGGTTTTATTGAGAAAGGCAACATTCAGAAATCTTTTCTTTCTTTTTCATTGCCCTTTTGATCGTAATAAATCCATGTGCCTGTATTTTGATAATCTAAAACATCGGTGTTATACACTACAAATCCTTTAGATTCAAGCGCCCCGTTATCATAATACTCTTTTTTTTCATATATTTTTTTTCCTTTTTTTATCAATTTTAAAGACGAGCGTAATTTCCCATTTGGATGGTAATATCTTTTTTCAATTAAATAGTCTATTTTTTTGTTGTACTCTTCATAAAACTCTGGACTGCCGTTTTGAAAAAAATCTTCCCATTTTCTGACAAATTTTTTATTGAAATGTACCGTAGATTTTATTTTTCCATTTAAATAATAAACATGTCTTATGCTTTTTATATCATCAATAATTTTAAATTCTCTTTCTAATTGCCCAGTCAAATAATAGTTTTTATACCTCTGTAATTGTCCATCTACATAAAAGCCTTCGTGAAGTATAGCGCCAGTAGTATAAAAATCTTTCACCCATCCTTTACAGGCATAGCCAGCACATTTTCTGACTGAATCTCCTTTTAGTCTAAGGTTTAGCTTTTCATACATATCAATACCAAATCGATCATGAACTACTTCTTCAGGAGAATATTTATCTCCTTTAAATACTTGTGCACTAAAGGTTGAATAAAAAGATGAAACAACAATTAAAAGAAGAATATGTAATAGCCGGTGATTCATAAAAATGAGATTTTATCAAGATACAATTTTTTTTAAATGCATATCTAATATTTTACCCATTGAATCTAAACTCAAAAACCGTGCCTCTTTGTGGTATTTAGATAAATCACTTGCTAATTTTTTAGTTTTTTCTGAAGATGAAATTTTATCGTTTTTCATCACGGTCATTAACTTCTCATATTTAACTGTAGACGAAGCTAAACGCTTACCAATCAGAGTTTGTTCTTCGAGTTGGTATTGTTTGATTGTATTTGCATCTAAAAGTGTTCTACAAAACTCTACTACTTTATTATTTTCTTTAAAATATTGAGGCAAATACAGCGTGCGCTTACCTTCGTAGGTCTGTTGGTCAAAATCAATCGAGCGAATACGGTATTGCTCATTGTCAAAGTCGGGGGTGATGTCAATGACATAATTGTAGGAACGCATATCTCCTAAGAGGCGCACAAAACACCTCTCATTAAATTTCACAAACTCTTTAGCTATACGCACCTTATTGGTGCGTTTTCTCTGTAAATAATGTTGAATAAATGTATCTCCAGGGATGCCTGCGATGTGGTCTTCAACCAAGGTGTTTTGATCTACAAAAAAATGTATTCTATTGGGGGATAAGATATGCTCTAGCTCTAAGCCATAAATACGAGAAGCATCTGCTTTTTTAATATAATAATAGTCGTAATTGTCATTAAATTGATTAACAATTCGAATTCGAAATGGATTTGAATTGCCAAAAGTGCAATAATCAATACGATCTACAATCAAATGATCTAACAAAGATAGATCGCCATCTGTTCTTAAAATAGCGTATATCTTTTTTAAGCCCATGTGAATCTCTTGCATGAATTCTGCAGGATACATCGCTGACTCCCATAATGTATCTTGTCCTTTCTCATTGTATAACGGGAAGGCATTTGAATAGCGCGTTAAATCGGTATAAGAGACCGGTAGTTTAATTTCTCTACTAAATGCCCTCAGATACCCTCTTAGGGACTTATTAATTGGGAAAGACGGTTTTTTCTTAGAAATATAATCAATATCATCTTTGGAATAGCTCATAATTTGAAACAAAAAGCTGGTTTTGACGTAAGTAAACCTAACTGCTAAAAATTAAACAATTATTTAAACACACAGAACCAAAATGCCAACCAATTTAAATCCGCTTATATGTCTATTTATTTTTTTAATCATTCATCTATGTGGATTGTCTCAAGAAAATGTGAAGGAAGATCTGTCCGTAGTGTCTAAAAGCCAAGAACATGCTTCTAAAAACATATCTAATAAGAAAAACGTCATGTATGTAATGCCTGCTCAATTTTTTCAAACTACACTGAATCTAGGCTATGAGCGTTTATTAAATACTAAAAACGGAATCTACATACACTATTATAGAATTGTCAATGAATCTACCAATGAATATAACCTACACTACCAGCATTACTTCAAACAAACAGATGCCCTAGATTTAAATTTTGACAATCTACGTATCAAAGGGTTTTATCTAGAATACTTTACTGGCATTGCCTTTCGGTATGCCGATAACAATGAAAACGAAAGCTATTCGGCCCGAATACCTATCGGCACTAAAGTTCAATTTAAAAAAGGCATTAGTGTAATGTTATCTGGCTTAGTAGGGCCAGGTATTCAAAAAGGAATAAAGGATCAATTATATACCGACTGGGGTATATTATTTGGGCTTGGTTATAGATTCTAAAGCCTCTAAGGCCAAACGATAGCCATGAAGTCCTAAACCTGAGATTGTTCCTTTTACCACTGATGAAACATAAGATACACGCCTAAATGTTTCTCTTGATTGAATGTTTGAAATATGCACTTCAACAGCAGGAATATCTATAGCTTTTATAGCATCTGCAATGGCTAATGAGGTGTGTGTATACGCCCCTGGATTAATCACTATACCAGCAGCAGTCACACTTAAAATACACTCTATGATCTCTGATTCACTAGAACAGAAGTGAAATTCAAAAGAATAGCGCTCTAAGAGCGTTTTAAAATAGGTATGGATATCTGTAGACCCATAAATCATTTTTTCTCTTTTGCCTATTGATGAAAGAGAAGGGCCGTTAATTATGGTGTATGTTTTGGGCATGATGCAAAACAAAAACCCCCGCCGAATGGCGGGGGTTTTTCTAAATTATTTAAAATTTAAATTACTGTTGTACTTTAATGTCAAGAGTAATAAATCCAGAGCCATCGTCTGAAGTTCCGCTAGGCGTATTTACTCCAGCCACATGAATAAGGCCTTTTTTGCCTGAAGCTGTTTCAAATGCAATAATATTGCCTTGCGCCAACATGCCTTGTAAAGAATTAGACGTTGTTGGGAAATTGGTGCTACTTACAAATGAATCATCAGATAAAGCAACAAAATCAGAAGCAGACCAAGTTGTCAACGCAAATTTTGTTGCGTTTTGAGTTGAAAATCCAGAGGTATATCCAAAAAAGTTACTTGAAGTATAATTTGGATCGTTTACGGTTTGATCATTCGGGGCAGCAAACGCATGTGCATTAGTTGCGCCATAATAGTATACTAAATCAACATCTGCTGAATTAGCCTCACCAGCTGTTTTATTGTAAACGGTACCGCCTTCAAGATCAATCATGTTGTTTTCATCTGATAACGTACCATCTGAATCTTGTAAGACTTTACCCATAAAAGAACTAATAGCACCTGCCATATTGATTGGCCCTACTGTAAAATTAAGGCTGCTTAATGTTGATAAAGGCAAATCTTTATTATCGTCTTCAACCGTTACATTCACGGTGTATACTTGACCGTAAGATGCGCTCGTTGGTACCGTAATGGTTTGTTCGTAAGCAGAAGCTGTGCCGCTCAATTCTGTGGTTTGAACAGTACCTGCAGAAGTGCCATTTGATTCTATAGAAAGTCTAGCTTCGCCCAAACCTTCAGCATCTGTAAAGTTGGCTGTAATTTTTAATTCATCTCCAGGCTCAATATCGCCTCCATTGAGATCTTCATAGGCCAAATCTGTGATAATAGGATCATTGTTGTCTTTAGAACAACTAGAGAAAAAAGTGATGCCAAATACTGCAACACCTGTCATAAACAAATTTATCTTTTTCATAATAATTATAATTAAGTTTTAAAGTGATCCAAAACTACATATTCTGTAATAAAAACAAGAGTGATTTGCAAAAACTTTTGGTGAAAAAGGATAAAAAAAGTGTAACCTTAGTAAAAATAAGGCGTTAAAATAGATCTCTTTTCCTTGGAAAAGTGTGAATTAATATTAATTTTGAGTTAAACTATAAACATTAAGAAAATGAAGAAGTTATCAATTTTTGCTGTTTTAGCCTTTGCTGCTGGAACTTTTTTCTCGTGCAGCGAAGCTGCTCAAACTGCAAGTGACGCAGTAGATGCTACTACTGAAGCGGCTAGCGACGTTGCTGAAGGTACTGTAGAAGTTGCTGGTGATGTTGCTGAAGGTACTGCTGACTTAGCTGGTGATGCTGTAGATGCTGCTGGTGACGCTGCTAATGCAGTTGGTGATGCTGCAGGCGATGCTGCTAATGCGGCAGGAAACGCTGTTGACGCTGCTACAGATAAAGCTGGTGAGGTAATTGAAGATGCTGGTCAAGCACTTCAAGACTAAAATCACTTAAAAAGTATATGAAAGGGAGGTAAGTATGTCTTATCTCCCTTTTTTTTTAGCTATTTTTAAAAAAATTCAAAGGTGTGGATTTCACAAAAAGAGCAGAGCGTCTAACCAAAAAAGAACTTTTAGCCTTTTATAAGGCCTTAGCATTGCCCAGAAGAATTGAAGAAAAAATGCTCATCCTTCTCAGGCAGGGTAAAATTTCTAAATGGTTTTCGGGCATTGGTCAAGAAGCTATTTCTGTTGGCTGTACTTTAGCCCTTAAAAAAGATGAATTCATTTTACCCATGCACCGAAATCTTGGTGTTTTTACAACCAGAGATATCCCCTTAAAAAATCTTTTCGCACAATTTCAAGGCAAACCCTCAGGCTTTACAAATGGCCGAGATCGATCCTTTCATTTTGGTTCTATTGCACATCATATTGTAGGAATGATTTCTCATCTAGGCCCACAACTTGCCATAGCAGATGGCATTGCCTTAGCACACAAACTAAAGAAAGAAAAAAAAGTAACTGCTGTTTTCACTGGTGATGGCGGCACAAGCGAAGGAGACTTTCATGAAGCATTAAATGTAGCTGCCGTATGGGATTTACCGGTGTTATTTATTATCGAAAATAATGGCTATGGCTTATCCACCCCTTCAAAAGAACAGTTTAGATGCAAACAATTTACGGATAAGGCCATTGGGTATGGCATTGAAGGCGTTCAAATAGATGGAAACAATATCCTAGAAGTCTATCAAACTATTGATAAACTCGCAAAATCCATCCGAAAAAACCCTCGTCCTATTCTTTTAGAGTGTATGACCTTTAGAATGCGTGGACACGAAGAAGCCTCTGGCACTAAATATGTACCGAAAAAACTCATGGAAGAGTGGGCAAAAAAAGATCCGTTAAGAAACTACGAAGGATTTTTACTCTATGAAAAAAACATCCCCCCAGAAACATTAGACCGAATCAATAACGAGATTAAAGAACAGATCAATACCTCTCTTGAGATCGCTTATAAGGCAGAGGATGTAAGTGTAAATACCTTGAAAGAACATCAAGATCTATTTATGCCTTTTACGCCACAGGTGATTTTGCCATCGCATCAAACCAAAAACATGCGTTTAGTTGACGCTATTTCAGATGGGCTGCACTGGGCGCTTATAAGACATGAAAACACCATAATCATGGGGCAAGATATTGCTGAATATGGTGGTGTTTTTAAAATAACTGAAGGGTTTGTAGAAGAATTTGGTAAAGAACGTATTCGAAATACCCCACTTTGTGAGTCAGCCATTGTGGGTTGCGGTATTGGGCTTTCTATAAAAGGATATAAAGCCATTGTTGAGATGCAATTTGCAGATTTTGTGACGTGCGGATTCAATCAAATCGTAAATAACTTAGCGAAACTACATTACAGATGGGGGCAGCATTGCGATGTAGTGATTCGTATGCCTACAGGCGCTGGCGTTGCCGCTGGCCCGTTTCATTCGCAATCAAATGAAGCTTGGTTTTTTCATGTGCCTGGGTTAAAAATTGTGTATCCATCCACCCCAAAAGAAGCCAAAGGCTTACTGATTTCTGCCATAGAAGATCCAAATCCAGTATTGTTCTTTGAGCACAAAGCGCTCTACCGAAGTATTCGTGAAGATGTGCCAGAAGAATACTACACCCTTGCCATTGGCAAGGCTGACATTAAAACATCAGGTGATCGCTTAACTATTATTAGTTACGGCGCAGCCGTGCAATGGACGCTTGAGGTGATTGAAAAAAACGCCATCGAGTCTGTTGAACTAATTGACCTTAGGTCTCTTGCTCCTATTGACTATCAGGCTGTTTTTGAGTCGGTAAAAAAAACCTCTAAAGCACTCATTATACATGAAGATAATCTTACCGGAGGGATTGGAGCAGAAATTGCCGCGCAAATAAATGAACACTGTTTTACTTATTTAGATGCCCCTGTAACGCGCCTTGCAAGTCTTGATACGCCCATTCCGTTTAATCCTAAACTTGAAGATAACTATCTACCCAAGAAAGATATCTTATCAAAGATTGAAGCACTATTGGCTTACTGAACAAGCAAAAAATCAAACTCCATAGGAATGGGGTCTTGTTTTTCTTTAGTCGGATTATAAAAGTTTACCACCACTTTATTGGTTGCTTTAATATAATGAGACGTGAGTATCACTTTACCTAGATCTTTCTGAGGGGTTACAGAAACTGACATACCCGGACTTGCGCCTGGCACTTCAAATTCATGTGTATAGAATACTTCGGGTTCTATTTCTGGCAAATCGGTTTGAATTGCCCATTTATACATGCCTAAAATAGGTGTTCCAGAAGCTCCTATTTGAACACTTGGCATAACAATTTCACTCGCAGACAAATACTCAAGCTCTAAACTATCAGGATCAAATGATAAGCCTGACAAATCAATATTAAAATAATCTGCCACCACACTGTCTGCGCGCACAATTGTAGCGTCTATTGACGTGATTTCGGCCTGATTAGCGCTAATCTGATTCACTGTAAGCTCTTCTATTTCAGCTTGAGCAATTGAAACCTCTTCAAAAAGGCCTTGTCCAGCGAAGAGCTGTTCAGAGAAAAGCTCGACAATATTGCCATATGAAGCCATTACTGAATCGGCATTAAGTGTTGACACAGAAAGTGCAGAATGTATGATTAAACTTTGAGTTTCTATGGCTGAAGAAGAGATTTGTTCAGCTTCTATGGTTTCTGCTTCAAGATCATTAGTAGAAAGGTTTGTTGATTGTATTTGGGGGGATGTTATAGTTTGTTGAGCCTCTAAGGTTAGCACATCAATTTGATTGGCATTTAAGGTATTTGTTTGTAGTGCGTTTGTTTGAATTGAAGGAGCTGAAAAATTAGATAAAACTGTCAATTCATCAGTAGAAACACTTACAGACTGTATAGTGTCTAAAGACGCATTTTGGGCATTAAAAACAGTGATGTAGCCTTGATCAGAAATTACATTCTGTGATGAAATTTCTGACGCTTGTATGTTGTCTGACAAAAGCCCTTGGCTAGTCATAAAATCTGCCTCAATCTCTTCGATGTTTATTTTTGAGGCTTTTACCCATTCTGAGCCATTCCAGGCCAATACATTATCTTCAGAAATACCCGAGGTGTTTACATCTTTTAAATCTTCTAGTCGCGTATTTTCAATACCCGAATTCAATACGGTATCTGCCACAAATGCGTATGGAACCGACACAAATTTAGTGACCCCTAAGCTTTGAAAACCACTGCCTAAATCAAGTTCAACCTTTAAAAAATGTAAGCCCAAAGACCAGTCTACATCAGAAAGATTAAACACCGGACTAATCGGCGATGGGTTACCCGTGCCAATCACAACATTTAAAAGCCCAAGCGCATTGGTTTGAGTGGTAAATCTTTCTTGATACACCACATCGCCAGAGGCACTTCCTAAGAGGATACTCATTTGAATCTCAACCATTTGATTGGCTTGCAATTCTCCTGAGGTATTTCTGACCACCCCTTGATAGGTAATACCGTAAGGCATTTGAGCCAAACTATTGGTGAAAAGTAGAGATAGAAAAACGATTGTATGTAATAGAATAATACGCATTATTGTTTACTTATTTTTTTTACTATGGGCTGGTTTTTTGTATGAATTAGCACAAAATATGTTCCGTATGATAACCCTGAGAGATCTAAGCTTTGATTATATTGTAATGGATATCCTGCTTTACTAAACAACACTCTTTTTTGCCCTACATCGTAAAGCTCTATGTGTGTAAACGCTAGATTTGATTCTATCTGAATAAACTCTTTACATGGGTTTGGAAATACCTTGACTTGATCATCCAAACGGGTAAGCGCTTGTATACTGGTCAGCACCTCTAGATTGGGTTGCTGAAACCCTTGAGTCACTATAAAATCATTAGCTATTGCCGTTGGAGTGATCAATTGACCGACGGTCGATGTAATATGTATATCTTGAATCTGCCCTTCGATTTGGCCAGAAGACAACACTGAGGGAAAGATGCTTTGAGCAAAACCCACATAAGAAGTCATTATACATAAAACCCAGACGGCGTATTTCATGCTTACAAAAATACTAGCTTTCGCTACGCACTTCAAGTTTTTCTAATACAAACACAAATTGATACGTAAGACACAAAGGCAAAAACATCCAGATTAAGTGCTTAATGTACAACTTGATTTTCTCAAACCCTTTAGCAGATACTAATTCTTTTTTTACAGACTCTTTAATCCAGGTGTCAGGTGTAATGCTGAGCGTGTAAAACCCATTATCTTTGAAAAGATTTTTCCAATCCCTTAGACTTTTCAAGTCTTCTTTAATATCTTGCTGTTGAGTGCCGTGACTGCCTTTGAAATAATCAAACAAAAAATGCTTATTGGGCACCACAAATAAAAATTTAGCCTGTTTTTTAGAGACGCGACGAATCTGATCGAAAGCTTTTGCAGGATCTAAAAAGTGTTCTATAGATCCTAAACAGGTAATATAATCAAAAGATTGATCTTTAAAAGACATATGCTCTACCGCTTGCACGTTTAGTTGTGCACTTGGCGTATTTTTTTTTGCTAACCCTATGGCTTGTTCAGATATATCAATGCCAGATACCTGTACTCCTTTTTGATGTGCAAGTTGAATAAAAAACCCATTACCACAAGCCACATCTAAAAGATGTGTGTCTTTTTTTAGTTCTAAACGCTCTAAAAAAACCTGATACGCCCCCAAAGGGCGCATTGCCTTGTTCTTATGGCGTAAATACCAGTTATCGTACCACTTTTTTACCTGACTATGCGTGGTCATTTTGTCTTTTTTTATCAAATATCAATGCGTATATTTTTTGGGTGGATTGACTGTTTTGAGAAATATACTCTTCTGTTTTTTGAAGACGATCATTGTGCTGAGCTTCTGAACACTTAAAAAGAAAAAACTGCATCTTATTAAACAACTCCTCTTTGTTTGCAACACTAAAGATAAATTGTGCCTCTACCCCACTTACTGCTTCTTGAAACTTATTAAAGTACGGCCCTATTATAATCGGTTTTTTATAGGCTAAGGGCTCTAACACATTATGCAATCCGGTTTTAAATCCGCCCCCGACATACACAACATCTGCAAAACGATACAGTTTTGAAAGCAAACCCATCTGATCTACCCACAAGTACTTTGCCT
This sequence comes from Flavobacteriales bacterium, assembly GCA_020629755.1. Classification (GTDB taxonomy): domain Bacteria; phylum Bacteroidota; class Bacteroidia; order Flavobacteriales_G; family JALEGO01; genus JAHDHZ01. Next base: position 34,057 of record JAHDCS010000006.1, read on the forward strand.
GCACAATTTGATCTTTAGAATAACTGTTTTTTTGAGAATACAACACGGATCGCACCCCTGGCTGAACGGCTAAATTAACATCCTCTAATCTGTGAGGTGCAATAATGAATTTAGCCTTTATATCTTGAAATATAGGCTCAAACATTTGAAGGTCTAAAGGCCAGCTACTGCCTAAAACAATACAGGGGTTTTGCCCAATAAACGCAGAGATAAAGTCATCTATAAATGCTTGTTTAGAAAGATCAAGCACCTGGTCTAATCGGGTGTCGCCGCATGCGCTTGCATTTGAAATGCCAATACGAGAAAGTAAATCAATACTCTGCTGTGTTTGCACAAAAAAATGATCAACAAAACCAAGGGTTTTTCGCATAAAAAATCCATAGGGTTTAAAAAAGGCTTGTGTATCTCTAAAATGGGCCGATATTACATAAAGTGGTATCTTTTTTTGAGCTAAATATTTAAAATAAAAATACCAATACTCGTATTTCACGAAAATGGCCATTTTTGGTTGTATTTGCTCAACAAAACGCCTCACATTGCCTGGTGTATCTAAGGGTAGATAATACCTATAATCAATCAGCGAATTTTTCTCTGCATACCTATAGCCTGAAGGCGAGAAAAAGCTCACACAAATTGTACTACCTTGCTCTTTTTTGATTTTATCAATTAAGGGTAAGGCTTGCTGAAATTCGCCTTGTGAAGCCACATGAAACCATATAGGCTTTGTATTAGGGGGGATGGTGATCTGCTGTTGTTTTCTGCCTTTGATAAATTGCCTAGCTTTTTGTGAAAAAAAAGCGCTTACATAAAGTAAACAACCATAAAGAGCAATAACAAAGCGGTAAAGAATTTCAGACATCTTTCACTGGATCAGTAGAAATAATAATTCTGAGGGATTTTTCGATTAAAGAGAATGGTCATCCCTAGTTTTAACCCTACTGAAAAATCTTTTCTTAAGGTATGTTCTGGCCCCATCAAATCAAAATTATACGATCGCCTGTTTTTTGTCAAAGACTGAAAAGCTGTGGCGCCAAAGAAAATATTATACATACGCCCTCTGGGATGGTAATGCAATAATACATCTTGCGAGAGCATCACCCCATTGCTCAAGCGATCGTACCCCTTGGCATAATTGTCTTGCACCTGTGGAAGATAAAATTCTTTGCTGTATAAAAGTATTTTATGCTGTAAAAACCCAAAGCCAACATGAGAGGTGAGGTACATGTTCTTAGGTTTTAATTTAAAGGCTTTGCCTAAAGAGGCTGAAAGAGAAAATCCTCTTTTCCACAAAAATACATTGACAATTTGCCCAGAGCCATCTAACAAAAAACTATTCTTTTCTATCGCTTCTAGTAATCCGCTCTGTTTTATGGTGTCTCGAAAATTAAAAGATCCCCCCAAAGAAAACACATACCCGCTTTTATGAAAAATTGTAAAGTATCCGCCCGCAGAAGAAAAAGATACAAATCTCTCGCTTAAATCTGCCAGAGGAAAATGATGCCCATAATCGAATCTAAATCCGTAAATAGTAGAGAGTGAATCACTTTTTTGCGCAAAAAATACGGTGGCATAAAAGGGCAAAAAAAGGAAGAGGAAAAAGCTTTTTTTTACATTCATTCGAAAGCAAATTTACTTATCTTAGCGCAACAATTTTCGCTTTTTCATGAATATCGAACTTGTAGACTTAAAAAACCAATACCTCAAAATCAAAAAAGAGGTAGATGCTGCGGTAATTGATGTGATGAATTCTTCCAAATTCATTAAAGGGCCTGCTGTTCAAAATTTTGCTAAAAATCTTTCTTCATACCTTGGCGGAACGTATGTGATTCCTTGTGCAAACGGGACAGATGCTTTACAAATTGCGCTAATGGCCTTAGATTTAAAACCAGGTGATGAAGTGATTACCCCTAGCTTTACCTATATTGCTACCGCTGAAGTTATTGCGCTTTTAGGGCTTACGGCAGTGTTTGTAGATGTAGATCCGCAAACTTTTACACTAGACCCGGGCGCGCTTGAAAACGCCATCTCTGATAAAACCAGAGCTATCATTGCTGTGAACCTATACGGACAATGTGCCAATTTAGAAACCATAATGCAAATTGCTGCAGCTAAGCAAATTCCTGTGATTGAAGACAATGCACAAGCTATCGGTGCAGACTATCTATTTTCTGACGGATCAAAGAAAAAATCTGGCACCATTGCCCATATAGGCACTACCTCTTTTTTTCCGTCTAAAAACCTAGGCTGCTACGGTGATGGTGGCGCTATGTTCACCTCTGACCAGACTTTGGCTAAAAAACTCACCATGATTGCCAACCATGGGCAAGAAAAAAAATACCACCACGACATCATCGGAGTCAACTCAAGATTAGACTCTATTCAGGCTGCCATACTAGATATTAAACTCAGCCATTTAGAGCAGTACAACATATCGCGTAATAATGTGGCTGATGCTTACAACATGGCTTTTGAAAACACTTCTGAAATTATAACGCCCAAAGTAGCCGAGTATTCTACCCATGTTTTTCATCAGTACACCATTGTAATCAAAACCAATCAAAGAGATCAATTAAAAGAGCATTTAACTCAAAAAGGGATTCCGGCCAATATATATTATCCTATTCCTATTCACTTACAAAAAGGGTTTTTACAAGTGCCCAATAGAAAATTAGATTTAACCCATACTGAGTATCTAATGAAGCATGCGCTTTCATTACCCATTCATACTGAGATGACTACCGCTCAGCTTCAGTATATTACCAGGCATGTCAATGAATTTTTTAAATAATCCTTAAATGAAAATAGCTGTTGTTGGAACCGGATATGTCGGATTAGTCACTGGAACGTGTTTTGCTGAAACTGGCAATCATGTGACCTGTGTTGATATAGATGCCGATAAAGTAGAAAAACTCAAGAAAGGCATATTGCCTATTTACGAACCTCAGCTCGATGTTTATTTTGATAGAAATGTGGCTCAGAACAGGCTCCAATTTACCACCTCTTTAGCAGATGGCATAAAAGACGCTGAAATCATTTTCTTGGCTTTACCTACTCCTCCGGGCGAAGATGGCAGTGCAGATTTGTCATATGTTTTAGGCGTAGCTGAAGACTTAGGTAATCTGATCGCCGACTATAAAATTGTTGTTGACAAATCGACTGTGCCTGTTGGGACGGCTGAGAAAGTAGCGGCGGCCATTCAAAAAAATTGCAAAGCGGACTTTGATGTTGTGTCTAATCCGGAGTTTTTGCGTGAAGGGTATGCGGTAGAAGACTTTTTAAAACCCGAAAGAGTTGTGATTGGCACCAGTTCAGAAAAAGCCAAAGAGAAAATGAATCGACTCTACGCTCCTTTTGTAAGACAAGGCAATCCGGTTATTTTTATGGATGAAAAGTCTGCTGAACTCACCAAATATGCTGCTAATTCTTTTTTAGCTACTAAAATTTCATTTATGAATGAGATCGCTAATCTTTGTGAGCTTGTAGGTGCTGATGTAGATATGATTAGAAGAGGCATAGGCTCTGATTCTAGAATAGGCAAGCGGTTTTTATTTCCAGGAATCGGATACGGTGGGAGTTGTTTCCCGAAAGACGTACAGGCTTTAGTAAAGACGTCAGAAGAACACACCTATGATTTTAAAATCTTAAATTCTGTATTGCAGGTCAATGCGCTACAAAAAAAGGTGCTTTTCTCGAAAATGAAGCATTATTTTAAATCTCTTAAGGGAAAGACCATTGCGGTTTGGGGATTGGCATTTAAGCCAAATACTGATGATATCAGAGAAGCTCCTGCTCTTGAAATTATAGATCATTTACTAAAAGAAGGCGCTCAGATAACCGCTTATGACCCAGAAGCTATGCACAATGTAAAAGCCATTTATCAAGATAGAATAACGTTTTGCCAATCTGCCTATGATGCTTTAGAAGGCGCAGATGCTTTAGCAATCACCACCGAATGGTCTGTGTTTCGCGCCCCTGATTTTGCCCTTATCAAAGAAAAGCTTAATGCCCCAGTTATCTTTGATGGAAGAAATGTATTTGATGTAGATCAGATGAAAGAATTAGGCTTTTATTACGATAGTATTGGTAGAGAAAAGATACATGGCTAAGAAAAAAGTACTCATAACTGGTGCCGCCGGATTTTTAGGATCTCACTTGGCCGACCGCTTTTTAAAAGATGGGTTTAAGGTTGTAGGAATGGACAACCTGATTACAGGCAACCTAAAGAATCTAGATCACCTTTTTGGTAATGAAGACTTTCATTTTATGCACCATGATGTCTCCAAATTTGTGCATGTGCCAGGCGAATTACATTACATTTTACACTTTGCTTCACCCGCATCCCCTATAGATTATCTAAAAATACCTATTCAAACTCTTAAAGTGGGGTCTTTAGGCACACATAACCTACTTGGGCTTGCAAAAGCAAAAAAGGCACGTATGCTGATTGCCTCTACTTCTGAAGTATATGGCGACCCAGAGGTACACCCACAACACGAAGAGTATTGGGGGCATGTGAACCCCATTGGCCCTAGAGGGGTGTACGATGAAGCCAAACGCTTTCAAGAAGCTATGACTATGGCCTACCACCGATTTCATGGGGTTGAAACGCGTATTGTACGTATTTTCAACACGTATGGACCACGCATGCGACTAAATGACGGACGGGCTCTTCCGGCTTTTATTGGGCAAGCCCTAAGAGGAGAGGACATTACCGTATTTGGCGACGGCTCACAAACACGCTCATTTTGTTATGTAGATGATCTTATCGATGGCATTTTTAAACTCTTGTTTTCTGATTACGCTTTACCTGTTAATATTGGCAATCCGGATGAGATTTCTATTTTAGATTTTGCTAAAGAAATTGTAGCGCTTACAAAATCCTCCCAAAAAATTATATTTAAAGACTTGCCAAAAGACGATCCTAAACAACGAAGACCCGATATCTCTAAAGCACAAGAACTCTTAAATTGGTCTCCTAAAATCCATCGAAAAGAAGGCCTTGAAAAAACCTACGCGTATTTTAAAACCTTATCTAAAGAAGAACTCAACACTACTGCGCACTACAATTTTGAAAAATACATTACCCGCTAATGCCTAATTATTTCGCACATAACTCAGCAGTCATAGATGAGGGTTCTGAAATAGGCAAAGACACCAAAATATGGCACTTCTCTCATATTATGCCTGGATGTAAGATTGGTGAGAGATGCAATATCGGTCAGAATTGTGTAATTTCACCTGATGTAGTACTAGGGCAAAATGTGAAAGTTCAAAACAATGTATCCGTTTACACAGGAGTGATTTGTGAAGACGATGTATTTTTAGGCCCCTCTATGGTATTTACCAATGTAATCAATCCAAGGAGCCACGTGATTCGAAAATCAGAATATAAAACCACTTTAGTTAAAAAAGGCGCTTCAATAGGAGCAAATGCGACAATCATTTGTGGGAATACTATTGGCAAATATGCCTTAATTGGGGCAGGCACAGTGGTCACAAAAGATGTCGTTGACTTTGCTTTAGTAGTAGGCAATCCGGCAAAACAAATTGGATGGGTAAGCAAATACGGCCATAAACTTCATTTTAATGAAGAAGGATTTGCACAATGCACAGAAACCCAAGAAACATATAAATTAGAAAATCATCAGGTACATGTCGTCTAATAAAGATAAAATACGCTTTGCTGTTGTAGGCTCTGGACATATTGGCAAACGCCACGCTGAGATGATTCGACGCAACCCAGATGCGGAACTCATCGCCATGTGCGATATCCTCCCGAAAGAATCGCTTGGGCTAGAAGATTTTAACGTTCCTTTTTTCGGCACAATGGATTCGCTCTTAAACAGCGAACTCTCTTATGATGTGGTCAATATTTGTACGCCTAATGGTTTACATGCCCAGCAGTGTCTAAAGGCCTTAAAGGCAAAAAAACACGTGGTTTGTGAAAAACCTATGGGCCTTACCAAAGCCTCGTGTGAAGACGTTATTCATAAAGCACTTCAGGTCTCCAAACAAGTGTTCTGCGTGATGCAAAACCGCTACTCTCCGCCTTCAGAATGGATGAAATCAGTCATTGACCAAACCCTATTGGGTAAAATTTACAATGTTCAAATCAATTGCTATTGGAACAGAGATAGTCGCTATTATAAAAAGGGCGGCTGGAAAGGCAGCAAAGATTTAGATGGAGGCACATTGTTCACACAATTTTCTCACTTTGTTGACATTATGTATTGGCTTTTTGGTGACATCACTAATATTCAAGCCAATTTGAAAGATTTCGCCCATCAAGATTCTACCGACTTTGAAGATTCTGGTGTGGTAAGTTTTGATTTTATTTCTGGGGGGATGGGATCCATTAATTATTCTACCGCAGTCTGGGATCAAAATTTAGAGAGTAGTCTTTTGGTAATTGGCGAAAAAGGATCTATAAAAATTGGCGGACAATACATGAATGAAGTAGAGTATTGTCATATTGAAAACTATACCATGCCTACACTGGCTAAAGCAAATCCAGCAAACGACTACGGAAAATACAAAGGGTCTGCCGCTAACCATCATTTGGTGATTCAAAATGTGGTGGATACTTTAAATCAAAAAACCACTTTAACTACCAACGCCCTAGAGGGACTAAAAGTAGTAGACATCATTGAAAGAATTTATAATTTAGGAAATCATGTATAAAGAACTAGAAGATAAAAAAGAAAAATTAGCCGTTGTAGGATTGGGCTACGTCGGATTACCTATTGCGCTTGAGTTTGCTAAATATTTTAGCGTCATTGGATTTGACATCAACACAAAACGTGTTGAGATGATGAAAAACGGAGAAGATCCTAGCAAAGAGTTAGACGCTTCAGAATTTAAGAATAAAGATATTGTGTTTACTGACAACACCGATGTTTTAAAAGAAGCTAAATTTTATGTAGTGGCTGTACCTACGCCCATTAATGAATACAACACCCCTAATTTAAGACCTTTACTCTCTGCCTCAAAAACCGTAGGCAGTGTACTTAAAAAAGGCGACTATGTCATCTTTGAGTCAACGGTATATCCTGGATGTACTGAAGACGATTGCATACCGGTGCTTGAGAAAGAATCTGGCCTTACGTTTAAAAAGGATTTTATGGTGGGCTATTCGCCTGAGCGCATTAATCCGGGTGATAAACAGCGTAAAATAACAGATATTAAAAAAATTGTTTCAGGCTGCTGCGCCACCTCACTTGAGCAAATTGCCCTTACCTATGAAAAAATAATTACTGCAGGTATTCATAGAGCGCCCACTCTTAAAGTAGCTGAAGCCGCCAAAATTATTGAGAATACACAACGCGATGTGAACATTGCGCTGATGAACGAGTTGTCTATTATTTTTGATAAAATGAACATCAATACTTATGATGTATTAGAAGCTGCAGGCACAAAATGGAATTTCTTAGGCTTTTACCCTGGGCTTGTAGGTGGGCATTGCATTGGCGTAGACCCATATTATTTAACCCACAAAGCTGAACAATTTGGCTACCATGCAAAAATCATAAACTCTGGACGGTTTGTCAACGACAGCATGGGCTTTTATGTGGCGAAAAAAACAGTTAAGAAAATGTTGGCTGTAGGCAAAGCGCTGCGTGAATCTAAAGTGCTTATCATGGGCATTACCTTTAAAGAAAATGTAAGCGACATCAGAAATTCTAAAATTGCAGATGTGATCAAAGAGCTTCAATCTTACCAGGTCAATGTAGAAGTGGTCGATCCATATGCGAATGCTCAGGAAGTTGAAGAAGAATATGGATTTTCATTGATTGACAAGCCCGGAAAAGACTATGATGCAGTGATTGTCGCAGTCAATCATGTCCCCTACACGAAATTTTCTGAAGATGACTTCAAAGCCCTACTCACGCCAGACGGTGTAGTGGTAGACATTAAAGGAGTGTATAGAGACAAACTCTCTGATTTAGACTATTGGAGTCTATAAATAAGCCGCTGTACAATCTATTTAAACAGCTTTTACAAAAGGGTTGGTGCGTTTTTCTTCGCCAACGCTCGTCTTTGGACCGTGTCCTGGATACACTATATAATCATCGTCTAAAGTATATAGCTTTTTTTGAATGCTCTGTATTAAATCATCATGGTTAGAATTCGGGAAATCTGTTCTGCCAATAGACGATTTAAAAAGTACATCTCCGCCAATAATAAACTTATTGGTATCTGAAACAAACACCACATGCCCAGGTGCATGACCAGGAGTAAAGACAATCTTCAAGGTAGACTCACCAAATGTAATCGTGTCACCTTCTTGAAAATACTGTTTTGGAAGTGGTGGTGTCTCTAAAGGTACATTATACAACTTTGCAGCCATTGGACTCATTTGTGTTAACACAGAATGCTCTAGCTGATGCATAAGCGGTTTTTTATCAAATACATCACATACGAATTTCAAACCAAAAATATGATCGATATGCGCATGGGTTAACAATACGTGCTCAACCTCTAGGTTTTCAGACTCAATATACTCTTTGAGTGTATTTTTTTCATGATCATCAAAACACCCAGGATCAATAATCACCGCTTTTTTTGTTTGCTGATCTGACACAACATACGTGTTTTCTTGAAAGGGATTAAACGTAAATATTTTTACATGGCTCGTCATATAATTATTCAATTTTTGATGTTAACGGGTATTTTAAACCACTAAAACTAGAAAGCACCGCATTAATGCTCCCCACCAAAACTTCAGACTGAATGACCAAAGGCACCCGGTTTTTATCGTCTGTAACCCAAACAGTTAAGTCTTCGCCTCCTTTAAACATGGTGCCTTCAACTAAAAGCGCTGAAAACTTTAATGCATTGTATTTCCCTTTTCCTTTAACAGATTTAACTTCTTTGCCTTGGTATCTGATAAATGTTTGATGCTCTTCGCCATCTATAATCAGTGATAACGCGTATTTTTGACCGATTTCAAATGTTTCAAACGGAATAGACCTTGCCTTGTAAATCATCGTGATTGGATCAATCGCACAAGGGTTCTTCTTTGTGATGGTCTTAGCGCTTTGTGTTTGTCCTTCTATGTGTTTGTTGACTTGTACAATGTCGTCAGAAAACGCCAATGTTTCTGAGTATTTATCATTTTTTTCTTCAACTTGTCTTGAAAAATAATAGGGTGTGAAGTTGTTTGGGTGGATGTAAGATTCGTATATATCATTAACCTTGTAAAACCAGTCCCACTTAGGGTATGATTTTCCTTGAGAATACAAATGAAACGCCTGCTTATCTTTATAGGTTGATTGAGTTGCAGAAAACTTGACCCATCCGGCACTTACCCACATGAAACCCCATTTATAATAGACTTCATACGTTGCCTTTTCTTTAGAATCAAAACATGGTGGATTCACCTCACATTGTGAAAATAAGGCAATGCCTATCCCCCCAAATAAAAAAAAACTACACCAAAATAGCCTCATAAACGCTTCAATGCTTCTTTGATAAGAACAGCACTGTTTAGTTTTTGTTTAAGCTGATCAAGTGAAACACGCTCTTGTTGCATAGTATCGCGATTTCGAAGTGTGACTTTATTGTCATTTAAAGAATCATGATCAATGGTGATGCAAAACGGAGTGCCAATGGCATCTTGGCGTCTGTAACGTTTGCCTATAGAATCTTTAGCATCAAACACACAAGAGAAATCATATTTAAGCTCTTCAAAAAATGTTCTGGCTAATTCAGGCAAGCCGTCTTTTTTTACCAATGGAAAGATCGCTAGCTGATAAGGGCTCAAAAATTCCGGAAGCTGTAAAACCACACGCTGAGTTCCATCTGGTAATTTTTGTTGTTGTAACGCTCTAGAGAAAACTGCTAAGAATAAGCGATCTACCCCTACAGAGGTTTCGACTACATAGGGCACAAAACTTTCATTAGACTCTGCATCAAAGGCTTTGAGGTTTTTACCACTATGCGTTTGGTGGCTTGTAAGATCAAAATCTGTTCTTGAATGAATGCCCTCTAACTCTTTAAATCCAAATGGAAAATTGAACTCTATATCACAGGCTGCATTGGCGTAATGCGCGAGTTTAATATGATCGTGAAAGCGGTAATTTGACGCCTCAAAACCAAGTGACAAATGCCATTTAAATCGCTGCTCTTTCCAATACTCATACCACCCAATCTCTTCGCCTGGCTTTACAAAAAATTGCATTTCCATTTGTTCAAACTCCCGCATGCGAAAAATGAATTGGCGAGCGATAATTTCATTTCTGAAGGCTTTGCCAATTTGAGCGATTCCGAAAGGCAATTTTTGACGAGAGGTCTTTTGCACATTTAAAAAATTTACGAAAATACCTTGTGCTGTTTCTGGTCTAAGGTAAATTTTGGAAGACCCGTCTGCTAATGCTCCAATTTCAGTGTCAAACATTAAATTAAATTGACGTACATCCGTCCAGTTTTTTGACCCTGAAACTGGGCAAGAAATCTCTAATTCTTCAATTAATTGCTTAAGTGCTTGATAGTCTTCTTTATTTAAAGCTTGTGATAACCGCTCTTGTATACTATCAATTTTGCTTTGATTTGCCAAGACTCTTGGATTGGTTTGTCTAAATTGCGGCTCATCAAATGCTTCACCAAAACGTTTATTTGCTTTTGTAATTTCTTTTTGAATTTTGCCCTCTATTTTTTGCACATAATCTTCCACTAAAACATCTGCTCGATATCGTTTCTTTGAGTCTTTATTGTCAATCAAGGGATCTGAAAAAGCGTCTACATGTCCTGAAGCTTTCCAGGTGGTTGGGTGCATGAAAATAGCTGAATCAATCCCCACTACATTTTCATGAAGTTGCACCATAGATGCCCACCAATACGCTTTAATCTTGTTTTTTAAAAGCACCCCAAGCTGACCATAGTCGTATACAGCAGATAAACCATCATAAATTTCGGTCGCTGGAAATACAAATCCATACTCTTTAGCATGTGAGACAACCGTTTTTAAATCAATACGAGTAGATTCCATAGTGCTTTTTAGACCACAAAGGTAAAAAAAAGCCCAGCTTCGCGTGACTGCATTAGAAAAATAACCGATTCAATAAAAGCGTTTATCTAAAATCCTTTTCTCTTTTATAGAATCAGTAGTGCCTTTCAGATATTTTTCAGTCACCAAAGACGCTATAGGCGCCGCCCATCTGCCTCCAAAACCAGCATTTTCAATATAAACGGCTATGGCTATTTTAGGATTATCCATTGGCGCAAAGGCAATAAATATAGAATGGTCTTCGCCATGTGGGTTTTGGGCTGTTCCGGTTTTTCCGCATATATCTACGCCTGATATCTGAGCTCTTCTAGCGGTTCCACCTGGTTCATTCACTACGGCATACATGCCTTGAATAAGGCTAGTAAAATACTCGGGGTCAACATCTACCTTGTGTGGCACAGAAAACGTTTGATCCAGCGTATCTCCTGAAATCTCTTTTACTAGATGTGGGGTGTAATAATATCCTCTATTTGCCATAATAGCGGCTAAATTTGCCATTTGAAGTGGGGTCACCATCAGTTCACCTTGGCCAATACTCAAAGAATAAATGGTCGAATAATTCCATCTGCCATTCGGATAAAACCGATCATAAAACCCTTTAGAGGGCACCTGACCAGCTCTTTCACCCGGAAGGTCTATGCCTAATTTTTTGCCCAAGCCAAAAGATTCGACTTTCGTTTTCCATTGGTTTACTTTTGTCTGATTAAACGTTCTTCGCCCTAGTGTATCTACATCATACAAAAGTCTACTGAATACCTTGTAAAAGTATGGGTTGCAAGAATATTGCACCGCTCTTTTAAGATCAGAGGCATAAGGATGGCTATGACAGCCTACCAATGACTGATCACATGACAACCCTGTGGATGGATCTATTTTTAATTCATCTAAAGCCGCTAAACCTTGAATGAGTTTAAAAATAGAACCAGGCGGATACTGTGCCATTAGCGCTCTATTAAAAAGTGGTTTTAACGAATCATTACGCAAAAGCATGCGGTAGTTTTTTGACCTATATCTACCAACTAAAATATTTGGATCGTAAGTAGGTGCCGAGACAAAAGCCAAAACCTCACCACTTTCAGGCTCTAAGGCTACCACAGCGCCTTTCTTACCCTGCATTAGTTTTTCGGCATATTTTTGAAGCTCAAGATCTATGGTTAACAGTAAATTTGACCCACTTACAGGCTTTACATCTTTTTCACCCTCATCAAAACGTTCTTTTAATACATTGCGGCTATCTGCAAGATAAATTTCATAGCCGTTATGCCCTCTAAGTGCATTTTCGTAGGTTTTTTCAACTCCACTTTTTCCGCGATAATCTCCCATTTTATACGTAGAGTCTTGTTCTAAATCTTTTTTACTCACTTCGGCAACATAGCCAATGACATGCGCGGCTATACCACTAGTGATTTTTCTATTGTCTCGCAATCGCAATTCAAACTCTGGAAATAGGTACATTTTTTCCATCATTGGGGCAAACTCTTTTGATGTAAATCCTGAAAGAAAAATAGACGGCTTATAAGCATTGTAAGATTTAGCCTTGTGTAATATTTTTTTAAACTCTAAAACAGGCAAATCAAATAATTGACAAAAGCGTATTGTATCAAAGTCAGAATCAATAAATTTTGGTGTCACAAACAAATCATATAAAGGTTCATTGTACACCACTTTTTTGCCTGATCTATCAAATAAAATGCCTCTAGGAGCATACTTATCAATATAGCGTAACGACTGGTTTTCAGCTGATAACTTATAACTATCGTCTATGATTTGAATAAAAAACAAACGACACAAAAACACTAAAGAAAGTGCCGCAAAAATTGAAAACAAAATTTTAGAACGTATTTCAAATCTCTTCTGCACTTATTCTGATTTAGATAACATAGCGCGCATTAAAAATGCAAAACATAAGGTAATAAGCGATGAAAAAAGAATCTTACCCCCTATGTCTACCCAGCCCGTTAAGGCTGATTTTTCTGCAATGAGTAAAACCGCATGAAAAACAATAATCGATGAACTAGCATAAAGAAAAAACCAAATAAAATTATAGCGTTTTGACTGCGCAAGAGCACCCGCCTGGTAGCCTTCTGAAGGTTCAAAACGACGTAGTATCAAAGGCCTAATAAAATTCATCACCAAAAGCGCCAAGGCATGAAACCCTAATGATTGCATAAAAAAATCAACCCATAAACCCATTAAAAATGAAAGTGTAAGTAGAAGGTTTCGGGAGATATTTAAGGGCAAAAACAGAAAAAAAACAATATAGATGTAAGGGGTAAAATACCATCCTAAAAAAATAGAATCTACAATAACAATTTGTAATAAAAATAAAAACACAAACCGCAGAACATATAAGATTATTTGCTTACCTGTTATCAAACCATTCTAATCTTCTATTCAACTTTAAACTCTGTAACACCGGCGCTTTAACATTTAAATTAAATTGAAATGACTTTCTGTTACCATCTAATATAGCTTTAAATGCCATTTGCCAACAATGCAAATCTCTATAAATATCTATGGTTGGCAAAACCAGTTTTTGAGCTACCAAATCATAGGTAGATTCAAAGCCTATCTTCCACATTTTGGTAATGCTCACTTCAGAATTAAAATTTAGAGTATTTACATAGGTGGGCTCATAAAGTGATTTACGCATAGAAAAATTGTAGTTTAACCCAACACTCCACGGAATAGTAAAGTCTACAAATTGTTCTGGATTATTCTCTATGAACTCTAGCTCTTCTTGTGCCGCATTTTCTGATTGAGTTTGTTCGGTTTTTTTACCTTTTAACGTATACCCCGTTCTGACTTGAAGAAAGGTAAGCCGTGCTAATCGCTTGGTGTTTTTCCAGTTAGATATTTCAAACTCATCTACTCTTTGTCTGGTTAAAAAATCAATTTTATACGGATCTAAAGAGCCATTAAAATTAATACTAAACCCTTGAATAGGATTAATGTTACCTCTAAATGAAAATACTGCCAACTTTAAAGAATCGGCCCGTAAATTGTACAATGAAGAAAATGAAAGATTTTCAATAAGATTGATTTTTTTTGTTTTTACACCAGTAGAGTCTTTTTTATCTAAAACTTTAAATTGTAAATCATTAATCAATGAAAATGTAATGCTTGATTTTGGAGCATTGGGCGGGGCATTAAAAATGCCGTCGTACCTAGAATAATAGACCGTGTCTAATCCGCCTTGTAGGTTTCCTTTCTGATAAAAATCAAAATAATTCCAAAATGGAGTTTTAAAATCTGGGCTGAAGCTATAGCCTATAGAAGGGGTTAATACGTGACGCATCGCCTTTATTTTTTTTAGTTTAGAAAAGGCATATAAACCATAAATTTTGGTTGTTAAAGCAGCGGAATACTCTCCAGTATGAAAACTCCCAAATTGGTTTAATGTGTCTATCCCAATAGAATCTTGTATTACCCCATTTGAATCGGTTAGAGGAAAATAATTTTGAGAAATCTGATCAAAATAACCCACCCCATTATACCTGAGGTTTTGGTCAAAGCTAAAGTATTTTAAGAGTTTCGTGTTGTAATTAAGGGTAGCATTTTGCTGCAAGCCCTGCTCAATATTATCTAGTGTCGATGTGCTTAAAAAATTTGAATCTAACTTGTCTTGTACTTCAGCCTTGTACTTTGAAGAGTAATTTAAACGCAATCTTTCAAACCATTTATCGCCGACATTTTTAGAGGTTTTAAACGGGTAAAAACTCGCGATATTAAAGTCAACATCTGGTAATGTAATGGTGATTGAGCTATCTACAATATTCTGGTTATGAGAGGCATTAAAGGACAGATTTCCTGACGTATTTAAGCGTTTGAAGTTCAATATTCTTGAAAGGTTAACTCTAGAATTGAAGCTTGTAGACACATAATTTTGGGTCGTTGTATTGATATTATTTCTATAGGCCCCCACTGAACCGGCTTTGACTTGAGCTGAAAATCGATATTTGGGGTTTGCCTTGGGGTCTTGAGTGTGATTCCAGTTGATCAGCACATTTCTTACTTTTGAAAAGAACGGATAATTACTGGCGGTATCTGTCTTCAGAGCTCTAAAGCCTGTTTTAAATACAGAGTAATCTACGCCCAAAGACCCATTATACTTATATCTTTTCTTATAATTACTATAGCCATAAGCTGCCCAACTGCCTAAAGAATATACATCAAATGTAGTTTCTAAATCATAATAGTCACTCAAGGCAAAATAGTATCCGGCCTTGGTTATAAACGCGCCTTGCTCTGGTGAAAACCCATAAGTTGCAGGCATTACAATACCTGAATTTTTTTCTCTTTTTGCCGGGAAAAATCCAAAAGGCACTACCAAAGGTGTGGGGGCATCATCTACTTTTAAATTTGCGGCACCTGTGATGATTTTATCATCTTTGATGAGTTTTAATTTGGAGGCGTGAATATAAAAATGAGGGGTATCTAATTGACAGGTCGTGTATTTTCCATTTTTAATAAACATGGTGGTTTTATCCATCAATTTAATCTGATCGCCATGTATGTACCCGTCTCCTTCAGTTGTTTTGGCTCTGAATATTTTGCCTTTTTCGGTCTCAAAACTATAGCTCATAGAGTCTGAAGTAAAACTCTGGCTGGCATCTTCAAATATAGGTCTGTCTATGTACTTCCCGGTAGAGTCTTGTGTTCGGCCCTTAGCAAATAGTACGCTATTTGACATGTTAATACGGATATAATCGGCTTTTAAGTTGGTTGACCCGTACGTTAAATCTGCTTCTCCATGTATGTGCATAAGATCTTTTTTTAAATCAACCACAATAGAATCTGTTCCGTTATACACCACAGGTTCTTCAAGAAATGATTTAGATTCTTTTTCTGGTTTTAAGCTGTCTGCTAAAGAATCATTACCTAGTACCCTTAGAGAATCTTCGGCAGGCGAAACCACAAGTGAATCAACAGATTGCGCAGCTAAACCACCCGATAAAAAAAACAGACGTACAACTAGACTTATATAATGCTTTGTCGGCAAGAGATTTATCCTATTTTTGTAGTAGGTAGCACAGCAAAACTAATAATAAGTATTGAATCGATATCTGTTTCATCTAAGGCTTTTGTTAAAGTATTATAATTTTTTAGTCTTCTTTTTTTGGGGAGGATGTTTTTGGGGATCGGCGGATTATCTGATTGCCCAAAATTCTGGCTCTGAAAACAAAGTAAAAACCATTGTGATTGACGCTGGTCATGGAGGTAAAGATCCGGGATGTCATGGCGCTTCTAACAATGAAAAAGCAGTATGCTTAGACATTAGTTTAAAACTTGGAAAGCTTATTGAAAAACGCTTGCCTGCCGTTAAAGTTGTCTATACAAGAACCCAAGATGTTTTTTTAGAATTAATTGAAAGAGCACGTATCGCCAATAAAAATGAAGCCGATTTATTTATTTGCATCCATGCTAATGCAGCCTCACCTAAAGCTATTGGCACAGAGACTTACGTACTTGGCCTTCATAAAACACAAGCAAATCTTGAAGTGGCCAAAAGAGAAAACGCCGTAATTGAGCTAGAAGAAAACTATGAAACTACCTACCAAGGTTTTGATCCCAACTCAGACGAAAGCATCATCACACTAACCCTTATGCAAAGTGCTTATTTAGAACAAAGCACTAAAATGGCATCGCATGTGCAACATAATTTTGAAAGAAGTGGCCGAGTAAATAGAGGCGTAAAACAAGCCGGATACCTTGTGCTGCATCAAACAGCCATGCCTAGTGTTTTAATTGAAACGGGCTTTCTCACAAACCCTGAAGAAGAAAAATATTTAAGCGATCCAAAAACACAAGATCAAATTGCCGAAGATATCTACTTGGCATTTATCAAGTATAAAGCCGAAATCGAAGGCATAGAACATCCATCCTCTTCTAGCAAATATTCATCTTCTATAAAAGAAAAGCCTAGTGAAATAAAAAATGAAGTTGAAAAAAAGACGGTAGCTTTCATCCCCCCAAAAAAAGAAAATACCTCATCAGAGGTGTCAAAAAAAGAGGCTTCCATTAGCCAAGATACATCTACTGAAAAAGAGAGCAAAATCCCCCCTACTAAAACTGAAAATAGGAGTAACAAAGAAACCTTACCAGATTTTAAACGTAAGAATGAGTCAACTAAAAACAAAACCTCTGATAAAGTGATTTATCGCGTACAAATAAAAACGTCTGCAAAACGTTTGCCTGCTGATCCGGTCAACTTTTATGGCATGGAAAATGTGTATGAGTATAAAGACAAAGACGGGCTTTATAAATATACCGTAGGCGAAGGTGATTCTTTACAAGAACTGATGTTTCTTCAAAAATCAATGCAAAAAAAAGGCAGTAAAGGGGCTTTTATTATTGCAACCTACAATGGCGAACGCATCACCTATCAAGAGGCTAAAGAAAAAATAAGACGATGAAAAAAGAAATTGTCATAGGATTTGCCATATTAATAGCAGCGCTTATTTTCTTTTATGGATTTAACTTCTTAAAAGGAAAAAATTTATTTTCAAATGCCAAAAGCTATTATGCTGTATACCAACGTGTAGATGGGCTTTTGCCCTCTAGTGCTGTTCAACTCAATGGATTTAATGTCGGAAAAGTAGAGTCGATTTACTTTCACCCAGACGAGTCGGGCCGCTTAATTGTAAAATTCAATATCACAGAACCTGAACTTAAAATACCCAATAAATCTCAGGTTCAGGTGGCCAGTTTTGATTTACTCGGCACTAAAGGGTTGAAATTATTGATTAATCCTTCAAGCGAATTGTACCAAGAAGGCGATACGTTAAACTCAGGTTTTGAAACTTCAATAAGAGACGAGGTGAATCAACAAGTTTTGCCTTTAAAAAATAAAGTCGAAAGCCTCATCTCTCAATTTGATTCTGCCTTAAAAATTGTACAGGGCGTATTTACCGAAGATTTTCAAGAAAGCATCACCTCAAAGTTTGGTAACACCATGAGTTCTTTAGAGCATATTGCACATACCTCTGACAAGCTTATTTCTGATAATTCTGGGTCGATTAAAAATATTATGACGAACTTAGAGGCCTCGACAAAAACACTTAAAGACAACAATCAAAATTTGACAAAAATTATTGATAATACCGCCCAAATTACTGACTCTTTAGCCGCAATAGACATTGCCTATACCTTTAAAAAAGTTGATAAAGCCATGAGTGATGTGTCTTCAATACTAGAAAAAGTTGAAAACGGAGAAGGCAGTCTTGGTAAACTTTTAAAGGATGAGAGTGTTTATAATAATCTAGACCAAGCTACTCTTGAGCTAGATAAATTATTAGAAGATATGCGTGTTAACCCAAAACGATACGTGCATTTATCTGTATTTGGAAGGAAAGACAAAGACAAACCTGAAAAAAAACCTAGAAACGAATGATCGAGCAAATTCTCTTTTTTTGTGTACTATGCCTAGCGATTTTCTTTTTTGCTAAAAGTCTTCGCTTTATTATCAGAAACATCAAATTGGGTAAAGACCTTAATCTGTCAGATCAAAAATCTACGCGTTTTAAAACCATGCTTAAAGTGGCCTTTGGACAAACCAAGATGGCTGCAAGACCCGTTCCTTTTATCTTACATTTTTTAGTGTATGCCGGATTTTTAATTATCAATCTCGAGGTTTTAGAAATCATCATTGACGGCCTGTTTGGAACACATAGAGTGTTTTCTTTTATGGGGGGATTTTATGATTTTCTTATTGGTAGTTTTGAGATTTTAGCGCTTTTAGTGCTTGTGTCGTGTGTCGTCTTTTTAATAAGAAGAAACGTACTTCGTATAAAACGCTTTTTTGGACGTGAAATGACCGCTTGGCCTAAAGCAGATGCCAATTATATACTCATTATAGAAATTGTGCTCATGGCCGCCTTTTTGAAAATGAATGCCGCGGATTATTTGTTGCAAAATATGGGAGCTGAGCATTATGTGAAAGCAGGTAGTTTTCCTGTAAGCAAGTATTTGTTCGCGCCATTTTTTGAAGGGTTTTCTCAATCAAACCTCATACTCATTGAAAGAGCCGGATGGTGGTTTCATATTTTAGGCATTTTAGCCTTCTTGAATTACCTACCTTTCTCTAAGCACTTTCACATTATGCTGGCTTTTCCGAACACCTATTATTCTAATCTTAATGCAAAAGGGGGGCTCACCAATATGGCATCGGTTAAAAAAGAAGTGGAGCTTATGATGGATCCGTCAGCTGATCCGTTTGCAGCACCTGCTCCAGACCCTGATGCTCCTCCTACTCGCTTTGGTGCTAAAGATGTTACCGATTTAGATTGGCGACAACTCATGAATGCCTATACCTGTACAGAATGTGGTCGATGCACCTCAGAATGCCCGGCAAATATTACTGGCAAAAAACTATCGCCTCGCGCCATTATGATGGCTACACGAGACCGTTTAGATGAGGCAGGTAAATGCTTAGATAAGAACGGAGAAATCAATGATGGGAAATCACTCTTAAACGACTATATTACAGAAGAAGAACTTTGGGCTTGCACTTCATGTAATGCGTGTACTGAAGCTTGCCCTGTAAACATTGACCCTTTATCTATTATTATAGATTTGAGACGCTACTTAGTCTTAGAAGAATCAAAAGCGCCTAATGAGCTTAATATGATGAGTACCAACATTGAAAACAATGGGGCACCCTGGCAATTTAGCCAACAAGATCGATTAAAGTGGAAAAGCGAATAAATTTTAGTCTATGTTACAAGTACCTACTTTAGCTGAAATGAAAAGTGCTGGCACTCAACCTGATGTTTTATTTTGGGTGGGATGTGCTGGAAGTTTTGATGACAGAGCCAAAAAAATAACAAAAGCCTTTGCTTTGCTTTTAGAAAAGGCAGGCATAAAATTTGCTGTATTAGGCACAGAAGAAAGTTGCACTGGCGACCCTGCAAAAAGAGCTGGAAATGAATTTTTATTTCAAATGCAAGCTTTTGGAAATATTCAGGTAATGAATAATTACGGCGTTAAAAACATTGTCACTACCTGCCCGCATTGTTTTAACACCCTTAAAAACGAATATCCTGAACTAGGCGGAAATTATGTGGTCAAACACCATTCTGAATACTTACAAGAACTTCTTAATAGTGGAAAGCTAAGCATTCAAGGCGGAGCTTTTAAAGGCAAAAAAATCACTTTTCATGACCCTTGTTATTTAGGTAGAGCCAATGGTGTATATGAAGCGCCTAGAGCTTTGATTGAAAAGCTTGATTCAGAACTGGTTGAACTTAAACGTTCACGCGCCAAAGGGTTGTGCTGTGGAGCTGGTGGGGCTCAGATGTTTAAAGAAGCTGAAAAAGGAAACAAAGAAATCAATGTGGAGCGCTCTGAAGAAGCCTTGGCTGCCAATCCTGATATTATTGCCGCTGGCTGCCCGTTTTGCAATACCATGCTAACAGATGGCGTAAAACACTTTGAAAAGGAAGATAAGGTAAAAGTCTATGACTTGGCTGAACTTGTAGCAAAAGCAGAAGATTTGATCTAATGCATAGCTCTACACTTTTTAAAACAGAGACGATTAATGACTGTTTTACGGGCTTTAGCACCGACTCTCCGCTCTGGATTTTTATTGCCGATCGAGAATTTTCAAAAGAGGAGCAAGACTCTATAGACTTTACGTTGAAAACCTTTTTTGCAAGTTGGCAGGCTCATGGAGCAGCTTTAAAAGCTACATCTACTCTTTTCAAACAGCAGGTTTTACTTGTCGGGATAGACAACTCTATTGCTCAGGCAACAGGCTGTTCAAAAGATAAATTATTTGGCCTCATCAAAGAGCTTGAAGAGCAGCTTGGGGTAAATCTTACAAATCGTTTGCGCGTTGCCACTCTAAGCGATCAGAAAATTCACACCTATATGTTTAGTGATTTAAAAGAAAAGATCCTTAATGCGTCTATCGCTGATCATACCTTAATTTTAGACGGCTCTATTGCTAAGGTTGGGCAATTAAACCGTTTTATAATGCCTATACATAGCAGTTGGATTTCAAACGTTCTTTAGGATGACCATCCTGTATTATTCTGCCCATCCTTTTTTATCTGAAAATGATCCGGCTGGTTACGCCACGCACATGAAAGGTATCATTGGCGGATTTGAATCACACGGGCACAAAGTAGTAAAAGTGATATGCGGCAACACCGCATCTGTTAAAGAATCGTCAGGCGCTTTTGACCCGGTGCACACATCCCCCCTAAAAAAAATTATACGGGCATTAATTCCAAAGTACATCTGGCAAAGTCTAAAAGATTTACGTCTTTTAGAGAAAGATAAAAAACATGCCCAAAGATTAGAATTGGCTATTGCGTTACACCAGCCTAGCCTAATCTATGAACGGGTAAATTACCTGCAAGATTCAGGCATTAGAATGGCCCAAAAACATAAGATTCGGTATTTCTGTGAAATTAATGCCCCTTATGTAGAGGAGAAAAAAATGCTTGAGGGATCGTCTTTTTTTATGGCTTGGGCTAAAAAAAAAGAACACTATATCCTTGAGCAATCCGATCATATTTTTGTGGTGTCTTCGGCGCTCAAAAATGCCTTTCAAAGGCAAAGAAAAAATCAAAATCAGAATATCCACATCGTGCCTAACGGTGTATTTGAAAGTGAATTAACAAAGGCTCCGTCTGTTTTGAGAAAAGATAAACCAACCACTATTGGTTTTGTAGGATCCATACTCAAGTGGCATGGCATAGACGTCTTGTTAAAAGCCTTTGCTCTTGTGCAAAAAAAACATAACCATGTACGGCTTTTAATTGTTGGCAGTGGAGAAGACATGAAGCATTACATGGATTTGAGTACATCGCTGCATTTACAAAACGTTACATTCACAGGCAGTGTTTCTAAAAGTAAAGCACAAGATTATATTGATCAGATGGACATCTGTACCATGATCAACACCAATTGGTACGGGTCACCTATGAAAATTTTTGAATACGGTGCGCGCAAAAAAGCCATGCTTTTAATAAAAGCTAGCCCTATCTTAGATGTGATTGAGCCCAATAAAGACGCCCTTATTCTTCAAAAGGCAGATCCAGAAGAATGTGCTGAAAAACTTAGTCAATTGATTACCCAATCAGATTTTCGCGAGAAGATTGGTATACATTTCTATAACAAAATTAAAAAAAGCTATACCTGGGAAACGCATGCCGCAACGATTTTATCTAAATTTAGGGCGTGAAAATTCTTTTGCTCACAGATGGCATTTATCCGTTTGAATTAGGGGGGATGCAATCGCATTCGTATTTTTTAGCAAAGTATTTGCTGTCACAAAATGTTGAGCTTACTCTTGTACATTGCTCTACTAAAGAGATCAATATCTCTGAAAAAGAAACTCAGAATGCTTTAGCATACCAAGGGGATTTGCTAACCAGCATCTTCATCCCCTTTCCGAAAGAAGGAAAAATACCAGGCCATTACATTAGACGGTCATACAATTACTCATGTAGGGCTTATGAAAAAATAAAAGATGTTTTGATGGATTTTTCAGTCGTTTTCATTCAAGGCTTAACCGGTGAGAAAACACTAGAAGAACTGCAAGGCAAATCATCACCTAAAACCTTTATCCATTTTCATGGCTTTGAGATGTTTCAACCTATAACGGGCATTAGCAATAGGCTTAAGCAAACTTTACTCAAACCTACGGTGACCAAAAACTGTCATCTTTCTGATTATATTTTTTCATTTGGCCCTAAAATCAGTGAGATTATCACCCAAAAAATTAAAATTGATGACACTAAAATCATTGAATTACCTGGGGCTATTCCAAAAGAGAAAATCCAGCCAAACACTACACCTACTTCAAAACAAAGACGCTTTCTTTTTGTTGGCAGATATGAAGAACGCAAAGGCATTCACTTTATTCACAAAGCCATTGATGCTACTTTTACTCTAAATGATCCAGAAATTCTAGCACATTGCTTCTTTGATTTTGTAGGTCCCATCCCCCCAAAAAAACAAATACATCATTCTAATGTAACATACCATGGTCTAATCAAAGACTATGCTGAAATAGAAAAAATTTATCGGTCTTCAGATGTTCTTCTAGCACCCTCTTTATCTGAAGGAATGCCTATTGTAATTATGGAAGCAATGGCTAACGGATTAGCTATAATGGCTAGTGATGTAGGGGCTAATAATTTATTGGTTGGTGAGCAAAACGGGATGCTTTTAGACACAAGCTGCTTAGATGGATTTGCGGCAAATATTAACCAGTTTGTAAGGCTTTCTGATCAAGATTTGGCAAACAAAAAGAAAAATTCTTTACATAAAATAGAGCAGTTTACCTGGGAGAGCGTGGGCGAGAAAACATTAAATACATTAAAAAAATGTCTCTAAAACAGGTCTTTTTATTCTTCTAAATTCTCTTGAATCTGATGTTCTAATAAAGAGAGTAGATCATTTGGCACTCCCTCTTGATAAAAAGTAATTTGTCCTTTTGGATTAACGACTATGTGTTTAGGGATCGAATTTGCAAAACCACTCTGTAGTTGATTCGTTAAAGATGGATCTGAAATCTGAATATATTCAAAAGGCCTACGCTGCAAAAATCTTTTAATCACCTCTGGCTTATCATCAGAAATAGCTAAAAATAAAACCTGGTTATTTTCTGAATATTTTTGCCTAAGTGCATTAAGCTGAGGTATCTCCTTGATACATGGCCCACACCAGGTTGCCCATAAATTAATTACGATGACTTTTCCTTGTAAATCTTCAGGCGTAATAACAGCACCTGATAGGGTTTTTGCACGGAAATACTCAAACTCAGTAGTAGAACAAGAAGATAAAAAAAATAGAACTAAAAGGCTAAGCGTTTTGCAATACCCCATAATTGGCTTTATAAATTTCTCTGAGCCCTTCTTCTACTTTCATAGAAGGTTTAAAATTGACAAATTTATAGAGTTTTTCTGAACTCCCGACTCTCCTTTCAACCTCATAATCGTATCTATTTTTAGGCGCATCAATATAGGCAATAGTCGAAGAAGACTCAGTAATTTCTTTTATAATATGAGCTAAATCACCAATACATCCCTCATTTTCGTTGGCAATATTATAGATTTCATTGCCTTTCATATTTTCCATTAACAGGATACATGCTTTTACGGTATCGTCAATGTAGGTGAAGTCGCGGGTTTGTTTACCATCGCCAAAGACTGTAATATCTTTTCCGGAGGTAGCTTGTTCAAAAAATCGAGGAACGACCATTCTGTTGTCTTGCTTAGGCCCATATACATTAAAAAAGCGAAGAGATACCGAGTTTATACCCTTTTCTTCATAAAGAGCTGCTAAATAAATCTCATTGTAACGCTTAGCCATGGCATAGCTGGTTCTTGGATCTACAATAATCTCTTCATCGACCGCTTGTTCGATAGCCGAGTGTCCATAAATACCACTAGTGGAGGCGTATAAAATTTTAGAGATCCCGTTTTCGATGGCTGCATTGGCAACATTACGCATACCAATGGTCTCAACATCCATAGTTTCTATTGGATTATCTGCGACAATATCTACACCTAGAATAGCTGCAAAATGAAAGATCACATCACATCCCTTTGAGCTTTCTAATAGGAGATCATAATCTCTTACATCTCCTTTTACAAAAGTACAGTTGTCCATGGCGTTTTTAGACAACTTATTGCCGCGCAATAAATTGTCATACACAATAACACTATGCCCTTGATTCAGAAGGGTCTCACTTAAAGCGCTTCCAATAAACCCTGCGCCACCTGTAACTAAAATTTTCAATTTATTCTTCTGGTTTTAAAACGTTTGCTTTAATCACAAGCTTTGTGATTTTTGGATCTGTGTTTGCAGTAATGGTCACATTTTTAGTTTGCGCGCCCTCTTTCTTACCCGGTTTAAACACCACTTTAATATCGCCGCTTTCACCTGGAGCTATTGGCTCTTTAGGCCATTCTGGCACTGTACATCCACATGAGCCTACAGCATTAGAAATCACTAGCGGCTCTTTTCCGGTGTTGGTAAATGCAAAAACATGTTCGTTTTCTGTATCTTGATTAATATCGCCATAATCATGTTCCATCTCATTAAATGTCATGACCGTTGCAGGTAAATCTGGTGTATTGTCTTCTTTTTCAATTTTAGGCGCAAACGGATCGGCCTGTTCAGCATGATCGGCATGATCATGTGCGTGATCGTCTTTTTGGTCAGTATTTGCGAAGTTATTATACAGTAAATAACCTACACCTAAAAAAGCTAAAACAGAGAAAATTAATGTTGCATTTTGTTTCATAACTAATTTTTTTTCAAATGTAATAAAAACTGCGTGTTTTAAAAGCAGTTTTTTTGAACAAAATCGCCTTTAGACTATGTATTTAATCACTTTCTAAGGTTCAATTTTTCATATGACCCATCTTTGAGAGACTGGTATGATTTTTGAAAAGTCGGGTTAATTGAATTTGACACATAATAAAATGAACTAATCCCCCATAATCCTCTGGCTAAATACGCTTTTAAATAGGTTCTCAAGAGTTTTTCAGACGTTTTAATTTGTTCTTTGTTTTTTTCTACTCCTTTGTCTTCTGCATAAGATAAAAATTCTTCAAATAATTTATCAGATACCTCGAAGGCGTCAAAAGCTTTTACGTCTTTATATGCCGCTTCTAACTCTTCTCTTTTAAGATCTAAATACGATAGGCTATAAGAATTAAATATCCCTTTTCTGAGAATGTTTCGGTAATATTTAGAATTTAAAGACGTATCTACTGGCACAAACACATCTGGTATTATCCCCCCGCCAGCATAAACATCTCTACCGTTATCGGTTTTAAATTTTTGCGCGTTATCGATTTTAATACTGTCTTTATGAAAAAGCTCACCACTCTCATAGCGTTTAGAATAGTCAGACTCGTACTGTTCATAGGGTTTTTGAATGCACCTTCCGGATGGCGAATAATACCGCTGAATTGTCAAACGCATCATTGATGAATCATTGAATTCAAAAGGCTTTTGCACTAACCCTTTTCCGAAAGAACGACGCCCAACAATCAGCCCTCTATCATGGTCTTGAACAGCCCCTGACACAATCTCACTTGCCGAAGCAGAAGAGGCGTCAATCATAATGACCAAACGTCCTTTTTCAAACATCCCGAAGCCCGTCGCTTTATTATCTTTTCGTGTAAAATAACGCCCCTTAGTATAAACAATGAGTTCACCAGCCCCTAAAAATTGATCAGACAATTGATTGGCAATATGTAAATATCCACCTGTATTTCCTGTAAGATCTAAGATCAGGTCATTCATCCCTTGGCTTTGTAGATCTTTCATCTTTTCGGTGATTTCGGTCATGGTTTTACGCGCAAAACGACTGAGCTTTATATACCCAGTATTTTGATCTATCATATATGATGCATCAACACTGTAAATAGGTATTTCATCACGAGTAATGGTATAAGGAATGAGTTCTTTTTCTGTAGTTCGTTTAATCTCAACATCTACTTTGGTTCCTTTTTTTCCGCGTAGTTTTTGAATAACATCTTTATTTTCAATGCCTATACCCGCTACGTTTTCGCCTTCAATGGTTACTATTTTATCGCCTGCCATAATGCCTAGTTTTTCAGACGGACCGCCAATGATTGGGGCTACTACCAAAATGGTATCTTCTAAAATATTAAACTGAATCCCTACGCCTTCAAATTTACCTTGCAAGGGCTCATTGGTTGATTGTACATTTTTTTTCGGAATATACACCGAGTGCGGATCCAATTCTTTTAGCGCCGCCTTCACCATTGTCTCTGTAATGTCATCAATATCCACAGAATCCACATAAAACAAATCAAAATTACGAAGCAGCTGTTCTATCTTTTTTAAGTTTTTCGAGAGATCTGTTTGCGCACTGCCCTGAACATCCCCCCAAAAAAGAAAAACAAATAACAATAAAGTACTGTACCAATGATTATGCATAAGCAATGATTGAGCTTACGAATATAGGATATTCTTTACGAGTGCACCTGAGAGAGACAAAATTTTAACATGAATTATAATCTGTACACCCTTGAATTATGTAATTTCGTGAAAAATTTTAGATGACACGCTTTTTTTTATTAGTCACCTTCATTGCCACCTGTTTCTCGTATGGATTTTCACAAAAACACACCATTAGCGGTCATATAAAAGACGCCTCAAATGGCGAAGAATTAATTGGGGCTACCGTTAAAGTTAAAAACACCACAACCGGTGTGGTGACCAATGTTTACGGCTTCTATTCATTAACCATCGAAAAAGGCGCTCATACGTTAGTGTTTTCATTTATTGGATTTAATTCTGTTGAAAAACAAATTGATTTAACTGAAAATACGCGCATCGATATAGAATTGACTTCTGGTTCTAAAAACTTAGAGGTAGTTGAAATTTCTGATACACGCGCCGATGAAAACATCAATGGCACACAAATGAGCACCATTGATATGAATATAGAAACCATTAAAAAAATTCCGGCACTGATGGGAGAAGTAGACATTATAAGAGCCATTCAATTACTGCCTGGTGTGCAAAGCGCTGGAGAGGGCTCTACTGGTTTTTTTGTGCGCGGCGGCGGGGTCGATCAAAATTTAGTTTTACTAGACGAGGCCACTGTATTTAACGCTTCTCATTTGTTAGGCTTTTTCTCTGTTTTTAACGGAGATGCCATAAAAGACGCCAAGCTATACAAAGGCGGGATTCCTGCGCGCTATGGCGGCAGATTGTCTTCTGTTTTAGACGTGCACATGAAAGATGGCAACAACAAAAAATTAGCACTCTCTGGTGGCATTGGATTAATCTCGAGTCGCTTAACCATTGAAGCTCCTATTATAAAAGATAAAGCATCGTTTATTTTATCTGGCAGGCGCACCTATGCTGATTTATTTTTAAAGCTCAGCAACAATGAAGATTTAAAAAACAGCAAACTCTTTTTTTATGACTTAAACGGAAAGGTAAATTACAATATTAATGAACGCAATAAAGTATTTTTATCTAGTTATTTCGGGAGGGATATTTTATCGATTGCAGGTGAGTTTTTACTGGGCTGGGGCAACCAAACTTTTACAGGAAGATGGAATCATTTATTTTCTGATAAATTATTTTCTAATCTTACCTTAATTGCCAGCGATTACGATTACACACTAGGCATTCCGGATGGATTTGATGCTTTTGAGTGGAATTCATCTATTAAAAATTACAGCCTCAAAAACGACTACACCCTTTACTTAAACACTAAAAACACACTTCGATTTGGCCTTCAATCAACCTTTATTGACTTTAATCCGGCCGATTTTAAACCTTTAGATGATAATGCTAGTTTTAACGCTTTACAACTTCCTAAGAAGTATAATCTTGAGCATGGTATTTACTTAAGTAACGAACAGCGTTTTGGCGCTAATTTAACACTTGATTACGGCCTTCGCTTCTCATTATTTCAAAACATAGGCACAGATACGGTATATAATTTTGATCAAAATTATGACACTATACCTGGCAATAGCTTTACGTCTTATAAAAAGGGAGAAATATTTAACCATTATTCTGGATTTGAGCCCAGAATTGGCCTAAAGTATGCTCTGAATGATTTTAGCTCTATAAAGGCGTCTTATCAACGGATGTACCAATATCTGCACTTAGCCAACAATTCTACTTCGGGCACTCCGCTTGACGTCTGGTTTCCTTCAAGCCCAAATATTGCTCCTCGAAGAGCAGATCAGTTTGCTGTAGGATATTTCAGAAACTTTAAGTCTAATATGTTTGAATCATCCGTTGAGCTTTTTTATAAAGACATTCATAATGCCATTGATTTTAAAGACAATGCGCAGCTGATTTTCAATCGTTTATTAGAAGGTGAAATCCGTATTGGAAGTGCCTATGCCTATGGCGCCGAATTCTTTTTAAGAAAACAAACAGGTAAGCTAACGGGATGGGCCAGTTATACCTATTCAAGAAGTTTAAGAAAAATCAACAGCCTTAATGAAGGCCAAGAATATTCGGCTAATTACGATAGACCAAATAACCTTTCTTTAGTAGCCAGTTACCAGATCAATAAATGGTGGCAACTGGGGGCTACTTTTGTGTACACGACAGGCTTACCTTTAACGGCGCCTACCGGTAAATTTGTGTACCAAGGCCAAACCATTCCTGTTTATTCAGAACGTAATGGCGCAAGGATTCCGGCTTACAACAGAGCTGATCTGTCAGTGACCTACGATGTAAAAAAGAATGCTGAAAGAAGATGGAAGAGCTCCTGGAATTTGTCTATTTACAATGTGTACAATAGAAAAAATGCTTTTTCCATTGTTTTCAAAGAAGATGAATCTACCGGAGAACCAGAAGCCATTAAATCTTATTTATTTGCCATTATACCAACCATCACTTATAATTTTAAATTTTAACCCATGCGCTACTTAATCTATTTATTTGGGGGGATGCTTATTTTAAGCTCATGTAGAGAAAAGATTGATTTTGATTTAAACGACGACTTGCCTCGACTGGTTATTGACGCAACAATGTCTACAGATTACAAACGCCACAAAATTGAAATCACAAAAACCTCAAGTTTTTACAATCAGCAAGAGGCAGAAAAAATATCTGGTGCTCAAGTCACCGTATCAGATGGCACACAAAATATCGTTTTTAATGAATTAATGCCTGGCGTTTACTTAAGTGACTCCGTTGCTGCACAGGTAGGCAAGACTTATCAATTAAATGTCACTTACCAAGGCGAATCATACATGGCCTCTTCAAGCGTTTTTCCAGTGTCACAGCTCGACAGCATTGTGACTGTTCAAGAATTTGACACCATTCCTATTATCAACGAAGTAGACTCAACGTATTCTTTAGGTATAGCCATTACCGAACAAGCAGGTCTTGGTGATTACTACCTATTTAAATATTATATTAATGGCTTTTTAGAGTCTGACACAATACGCGAATATTCGTTTACTGAAGACACCTTTATCGACGGGATTTCGTTTGATTTTAACCCTTTAATTTCTGTATACCAAATTGATCATGATAATGTACAAAGTGGTGATTTAATTACCTTAGAAATTCACTCCATTTCTGAAGACTATTTAGATTATTTGGCTGCTGTTCTACTGCAAACAGAATTTAGGCAAGGCACTATATTTGACGGTCCAGCAAGCAACGTAGGTGGCAATATCTCAAATGGCGCACTCGGATACTTTTTTGTCAGTGATGTTTCTAGGGCCTCGACGAATATTCCGTAGTTTATTTTTTAATTTTTTTTATGCAAAAATCCAACTATTATTAATATAGCTATTTAACAAATAGGCTGTCCAAACTACATTCACAAAAAACAAAACACACAATAAACCCTTTTTATATTTATCTAAAATAAATTGCCCTAGGTATATTAACCCAAACCAAAAAGAAAGAATAACAAACCCTAGATCTAAAAAATCCCATTTACTTGAATATCCGCAAAGAGTTAATACAAGGGCTCCTAAAACAAGGCCAAAAATATAACTCCCTACTTTTTGACCCTTAGTTAATTGCCTTAACATCAAATGTCTTGAAAAAAGAAGTATAAAAAAAAACGGGGTGCAAAGAGTGAAACGAAACAGGCAGTGTAAACTACCCCCTCGAAACATCAAAATAAATAATGTTGATCCAAAAATATATACTGCAGACAAATCCACTAGGTAAGCCATGCGATTATTTCTTATTTCTAATATAGTATCAGAAAAGCTTAAAATATATCTTTTAAATAACAAAACAATAAGTGGTATAAACACAAAGAACAAAACACCAATATTTATAGCAAACCCTTCATGCGACCAATCTTTAAATGAACCCGGAACTCTTAATTTATTCCCCCAGTATTCTTGTACTTCAATAAATTTTAAAGGTGTAGAACCTTCAAATGTATTTTGAAACAATATAACAACTAACGTACCTAACAATAAAGGAATAATTTTCATAACCGTTTGTTTCAAAAAGTTCAGTTCTACTTTATATTTTAGTAGCTGTAAAAACTCCAAGCAAAGAATACTTATAACTAAAAAAGTATAGGATGGTCTAGTTAGCGCAGCACAAAAAAGACCAACAAAATAAAGAGTGTATCTCTTTTTTACATACCCAAATATACCAATAGCAACAAAGAAAGAAAAGGTAGCTTCTGAATATGGAATAAGAAAAATAATAATACTCGGAAGAGATAAACAAAGTGCGAGATTCTCAAATCTTTCTTTTTTAGAAGAAAAAATAAAACACAAGAATATAATTGAAACAGAAAATAAAATAAAATTGAGTCCTAAAACAGCACTATACGATTCCGGAATAAATTTCAAAAGAAGCGGAAACATCGGAAAGAATGCAAAAATATAATCAGACCCTGCTTTTGAGGTGTCATAACCAAAAACACTGATTAACTTATAATGTTTTGCATCCCACTGAAAAAAATTATCATTATTAATTTCATCAAATGGCTTTTTCACCATTTGCCTCTCCCCATTTATGTTTTGGTAATTTTTTGAAATTAATCCCAATGTGTTATTATACAAAGTTTGATTATGAAGCCCATTAAAAATCAAGAAAACAGATGAGATAAAAATGAATTGTAGAACAATAATTACACTAATATTCTTTGTCATGATCTAATTATTAATTGAATATCCGCTTTCACACCTAATAACTTATTGCAGCTATGACCATTCTATCA
>JAHDCS010000058.1 GCA_020629755.1 Flavobacteriales bacterium
ACTTGTGAAATCTCTAAAATTCAATGATAATGAGGTTTATGAAAGATTCGCTAATGAAAAACGGGGTAACTCCAATTGTTTCACATTAGTGCTATAATGGGTAAAAAAGAAACTAAAGTTGTTCTATTATCTCAAAATAGATGTCGCTATGATTGAAGTTATATTGCCATCCTTTTAGGTCAGAAAAGGTCAGTAGTAGTATGTTTTTTTCAGGGAAAATCATCAGTTGTTGTGTTAAAAATCCGGCTGCTTTAATGACCTGTGGATTTTTTACATTTCTGTACCAATGCGCTGAATAATAGAACTTAGATTCACCACTTTGTACGCGGTGATCAGTGGCAGACATATTGTTTTGAGAATTGAAAATTTCATTTATCCATTCTTCTGGGATCACTTGCTGGTCTTGCCACTGGCCTTTTTTTTGAATTAAGCGAATAAGCCGCGCATAAGTGTCAATGCTGCCATGAAAACAGCAAAAAGGTTTTACGCGTCCTTCTTTTTGATCCATACTCCAAAGACTTTTTTCACTTGCCCCAATTTTAGAGAGAATTTTTTCTTCTAATAATTCTTCTAAGGGTTGATTGTATACTTTTTCAAGTACAGTGCCCAATAGTAATGAGGAAGATGAAGCGCTATAAAAGTAATCTTCTCCAGGTTCTTGTTTAGATTTTAATTTAGCAGTCTGTTTGTTTAGATTATTTGTATAGTAATGTACTACTGAAGTTGTAAATGGAGATAAAGATAAACCAGTTTCTTTAATGCCTGAATTCATGTTGGTTAAATGCCTAATGGTGATTTCTTTATTTAGTTTTGGGTGTAGGTCATCTAAATAATTTGAGAGTTTGTCGTCAAAATTTTTGATTTTACCTTCTTTAATGGCAATGCCGATTAGTGGAAAGATCCCCAAAGACTTAATCATCGAAAATGAAGGATACAAAGTCTTTGCAGAATAATCTTTTTTATAACGTTCGTATATAATTTTATCGTCTTTTATAATCATGAAAGCCAATGGAAAACTCTGATCAACATAAGTGTTTAAACTCTGAAGAGTATCTTTCTTTTTTCTGTCTTTTTTAGGGTTTATCAGTATCTGATCACCAAGTCCTTGAATAATGTTCCTCTTAAAATTAAAGTCGTCTTTTCCTCCTATAAGTTCCCTGTTTTCAAAGATTTTATAGTCGTCTACATCGGCAAAATTGTATCGAAAAGTCTTTAAGGTAGTACATGAACTGTTAAAAACAAACGCTAAAAAAAATAAGAAAAAACGATTTTCACACATCTTAGCCGCAAAATAAAACAGTTTTATGTAAACTTGAGCATCAATAAGCTAAATTTTAATACAATTGTCTTAGGGCTTCTCATGCTCGTTGCTTTTGTGCTCTCTTTGCGCGTTTTTAACGAATTTGATGTTTGGATTTTTTTAAAAACAGGCCGTATTATTTTTGAGCAACAGAAAATCCCACTTACAGATACGTTTTCTATGCTTGCAAAGGGGCGCGAGTGGACGCATGTTAAATGGGGTTATAGCCTTATGGCATACATGTTTACAGAATGCTTTAAATCGCCTTCAAGTATTGTGATTCTACAAGGTCTAGTGAGCGCAGCAATTGTTTTTGTGAGCTATTTATCGCTTAAAATTCTTCGTCCTGATTTTGAGTTTTCTTTGTTTTCTTCGATTTTAGTTTTGCTCTGTTTAGGAGGGATGGAGTACCGCTTTTTAGCCCGTCCTGAAATGATTTCACACTTTTTTACAGCGCTTTATCTGTCCCTTTTTTTAAAGGGATTACATGGCCACAAGCAGTTGATTTGGGTCTTGTTGCCTCTTCAGGTTTTGTGGGCAAATATGCACGATGCTTTTGTGGTAGGATGGGTGATGGGGTTTCTGTTTTTAGGCGGAGCATTAATACAGAGGGTGTTTCAGCAAAAAACCATAGCCGTACAGATGCTTTTAATGCCGCTTTTATTGCCTTTTTGTTCTTGTTTGTCTGTGTTGGGTTTTGATGCCTTGAGTTATCCATTTAATTTGCTTTCGCAATTATCGGTTAATCAATTCACGCCAGAGCTTTTTTCTTTCACAAGCCCTGAGTATTGGATGAAAAAAGAACCCTTTATTATGTTGGGGCTAACGGCCCATTTTTTAATCAGCTGGGGGCGTGATGAAACAAAAAATCCAGTAAGTATTTTATGTGTTATCGCTTTTATGATTTTAGGATTGCGCAGCTACAGAAATATAGCGTTTTTTATGCCTGTAGTTTTGCCTTGTGCGTTGGCCATCCTCCCCCCAAAAAACACAAAGTATTTAATGCTAGACAGGCTAGTCTCTTTGTTGTTAATAATAGGCGTTTATGGCTTAGTCACGACAAATAATTATTATAAAATTGTAAAAAGTAAAGAAAGCTATGGATTGGGGTATAGCGCGCTAACAACACCAATTGCCTTGGCTGAATATATGCGGAAAAATAAGATCTCATCTGAGGTGTTTTCTGATTATATTTCTTCTGCGTATTTGCTTTATGCCCTAGATCAAGATTTTGAATCGTATTTAGATTTAAGAGATTTAGATGTATTTACTCCTGAAGAGTTTAAAGCATACCATTATTTAATGACGCATCCTGAAGTATTTACCTATCAACTCAAACAAAAAGGGGTGCAATTTGTGGCTTTGTATTTGGGTGATTTTTTGGCTCTGCATGCGCATTTAATGAAAAGCAGTGTGTGGCAAATGATGTATATTGATCATAATATGGTGCTGTATAAAAAGGCAATGATAAAAGGGCATCCCCCCAAAATAAATACGAAAGGCGTAAAGCATTATCAAAGTGCTTTAGAAATAGGTGTGCTCAAATGTTTTTCGCCTTGGTATACGCAAGAAACACCCCTTGTGGATGTCTCTAAACGGCTAGATCAATTTTTTAAACTTACGCAGTATGATAGCGCAATTACACATTGAAGATAAACCCTTTCAGGTTGATTTTTCAAAAGGTATTTCTATTGGGATTCCGATAGAATTACATAGCGACCAGGCTTTGGCCTGGCACGCTGAACCCGTTCAGCAAACGCCTGTTGAAGCGCCAGGTTTTGTGGGCGATATTAGAAGGGGCGGTGCCGTAAATTTTAAAAGACTTACCCTTACCCCTCATGGCAATGGGACACATACAGAATGCGTGGCGCACATTATGTCAACCCCCATCACCCTAAAAGATATACATGTACATCCGTTTTTAAGCCAGCTAATTAGTATTAACGTCACTGAAATGCACAATCAAAATAAAATCACAAAAGAATTGCTTGAAAAAAAGATTTTAAAGTGGCCCAATAAGGCGAAAGGCCTTATAGTGCGTACTCTGCCAAATTTAGAGCGAAAATGTCAAGAAAATTACAGCGAAAAAGACACGCCCTTTTTTACACCAAAGGCCATAGAACTTATGAACAATTTAGGGATAGAGCATCTTTTGGTTGATCTGCCTTCTATAGATCCAAGGCAAGACGGGGGTAAACTCTTGGCGCACAAGATGTTTTGGAGGGATGCAGAGATGCGCACTAAAAAAACCATCACGGAGATGATTTATGTGCCCTGTTCAGCTAAAGACGGATTGTATTTAACAGATATTCAGATGCCTAAGATTTCTACAGATGCTTTTGTAAGTAATCCGGTATTATATTCTGTTATTCACAAAAATGTGTATTAAAAAGTTCTCGGATTTCTTGTTTTTTAAAATGACCTTATTAAATTTGGGTTATCTCAATTGTTTACTATGGCAAATAAAATCGACAAGACTGATTTAAAAATCTTAAGAATTCTTCAAGAAGACGGTAGGATAACGAATCTAGAATTATCTAACAAAATTGGCTTATCGCCCGCGCCTACCTTAGAGCGTGTTAGAAAATTAGAACGCAACAATTTAATCAGTAGTTATCATGCCATTGTAAACGAAAAAGAATTGGGTGTTGGTCTTCAGGCTTTTGTTCAGCTCTCATTAACCAGACAAATGGATAATGCGATAGCGTCTTTTCAAGATAAAATCTCGATGATTGAAGAGGTGGTTGAGTGTTTTCAAGTTACAGGTAACTTTGATTATCAACTTAAAGTAATGGTGAAAGACATCGAAGCCTTAGATGCTCTGATTAAAGAGAAATTAGGTAAAATAGAAGAGATTAGACAAATGCAGTCTAATGTCATTCTTTCAGCAGTAAAAGCGTCAAGAGTTATTCCTTTGCAGTATAACTAAAGGAAGTTCACACACAATTCACTTCTCTTTCTAGTTCTATACCAAATACTGCTTTTACTTTTTTTATGATTTCTTCTGAATAGGTGTAGATATCATTGCCTGTAGCATTGCCATGATTTACAATAACAAGTGCTTGTTGCTTGTGTGAGCCTACATCCCCTTCCCTGTATCCTTTAAAACCAGCTTTTTCAATCAGCCAACCTGCGGCCACTTTTACACTGTTAGCGTTTTCAATAGGATAACCAGCTATATCAGGGTGTTTTAGTTTTAATCGGTTAAATGCCTGTTGAGAGATAATAGGGTTTTTAAAAAAACTTCCGGCATTACCGAGTATTTTAGGGTCCGGAAGTTTTGATGTTCTGATTTTAATTACAGCATTTGCAACATCTACTATATTGGGGTTTTCATGAGTGTTGTTCTGCTTTAAAACCTGATGAATAGCTCCATAGCTGGTATTTGGTTTTTGTTGAGCGTGAAGCGTAAGCACAATTTTAGTAATGATAAATTGCCCCTTAAGAGCATTTTTAAAGATGCTGTCTCTGTACCCAAACATACAGGCTTTATTATTAAGTATTTTGGTGTTTAGGGTGTTCAGATCAATAAAGTGTACCTCTTTTAAAACATCTTTAATTTCTATACCATAAGCGCCAATATTTTGAATGGGTGCTGCCCCACAACAACCAGGTATTAAAGCTAAATTTTCAATCCCACATAAACTGTGCTCAACGCAATACATTACAAGTTTATGCCAATTCTCACCAGCTCCAGCTTCGACAATAAAAGAGTCGTCTTTTTTTTGTACTTCGATGCCTTTAATCTCATTTTTAATCACAAGCCCGTTAAAGTCTGATCGAAATAAGATATTACTACCTCCTCCTAAAACAAGGATTTTTTTTTCTTGCTCCTTAGCAAAGCGCAGGGCTTGTTTTAGGTCTTCTGTGGTTTTGCAAGCAGCAAAATAGTCTGCAGAAACATCAATGCCAAATGTATTAAAAGGCTTTAGGGATATATTATGCTGAATGCGCACCTTGTTCAAAGGTAAAAAAATAGCGGTATCTTTGAAGAGCATTGAAAAAACGATATGATATAGCGCTTTGTATGACCAATGATCTATTGTATGATCAACGCATGCAAAAAACTTGTTATTCCTTACAACGCTTTGGCTATTCAATCGTGATGATTGTCAGAAATAAATTTAATAAGCCGTCAAAGTGGCCTTTTGATACGCTATATATATCTACCTTTTTTAAGCGCGGCAAGGCCTTTTATATTGAATATAATTTACGGTTGTTTTTTAAGTTGCTGCCTCTTAAGGCAAAAGCAGTAACTGCCGTTGATACAGATGCTCTGCTCTTTTCATCACTTTTAGCACGGATTAAAAAATTTGCTTTGGTGTATGATGCGCATGAGTACTTTTCTGAACTCGAAGAGGTAGTTCAGCGCCCATTTACCCGATGGGTTTGGAAGAAAGTAGAAGATCTTTGCATCCCTACAACAGACGCCCGCTATACAGTTTCACAAGGCATATCTAAAAAACTACATGCCTTATATAATAAGGAATTCCAAGTTATTGAAAACAGCCCAATCTTAGATGCAGATCTAAATTTAGATTTGCCAAGGTCATATATTTTATATCAAGGAGCCGTTAATTTTGGCCGTGGGTTAGAGGTTTTATTGCATGCCATGACACATATCGATGCCAAACTTGTGATTTGTGGAGAAGGAGATGCTTTAAACACTTTAAAACAATTAGCAAATCAATTAAGAATAAGAGAAAAAATAGAGTTTAAAGGGTATATCCCCCCAAAAGAATTAAAAGCCATTACACTTCGAGCCAAAATAGGCATTACGTTTTTTTCTAACCATGGACAAAGCAATCATTATTCATTAAGTAATCGTTTTTTTGATTATTTTCATGCCGCAACGCCTCAACTGGTGGTAGATTATCCCGAATATAAGCAGTTTTTAAAAAGATATAGAGTAGGAGTAACGATTGCCACTTTAGAACAGAGCGAGATTGCAGATAAGTTAAGTCTGTTACTGAATAACAAGTCATTGTATGCTGAACTAAAAGAACAATGTCTATTGGCTAGGCAGGATGTACATTGGCAAAATCAAGAGCAAAGACTCAAAAAAATATACCAATCGCTTGTGGGTTAGCCTTAAAGTTATTTATATTTAGCGCTATTCAACTTTTTTAAGTCGTGCATTATATTGTATTCAACTTATATAAGATAGCAGATCATCTGTATTTACCCAATGCATTTATAGTTAAAGAAAGCATTGGTGGCGGGCTAGGTTATATTGAACAAAAAGCTACTTTACAGACGGTTCCTTCCTTTGATTTAGATCTTTCCACCGAACAAAAGTTGTTGTTGTCAAGAATCAGTCAAATTAGCGAAGATCAGATTGCGCAAAAATATTCGCCTAATCCTAAAAAACCAGTGTCTCTTGCTGAATTGATGAAGCACGATCCCAAAACACTTGCACCCCTTAAAAAGCATATATGGTCTTTAGTGTCTGATATTTTGTTTGACATCAAAAAATTTGATCAATATCTGACCATTGAGATGCCCAGAAAAGACGAAGCTAAGCGTTATTTAGTAGAGGTGTTTAAAGGGCAGGTGGCGCCAAAATTGTTTTTTAAGTTAAAAGATTACGGCATCTTATATAAGATGCAGATCCGAGAAAATCAATCGCCCATTACTCTGTGGGAATCAGATCTCAAAGTACTGAGTAATCAGCCTGCATGGGTGGTTATAAACCAAAAGCTCTACACCATTAAACACATCAAAGGCTTAATGCTGAAACCCTTTCAAGCAAAAGAACAAGTATACATCCCCCCAAAATCTATCATGACGTATTTTCAGCAATTTATTTTAAAAGTTGCAGCGAATGTTGAGATTGATGCACAAGGCTTTGATGTAGAGAGTAAAAGCACATTTCAAAATTGCAGTTTAGAAATAGTTGAAGATATTTTTTCAAATGAGTGGGTCTTAACGCCTAAAATGCACTATAATGAAAATACGCATTTTTTATGGCATTCACCCAAAGCGCATAAATTGGCCTTAAATACGGATAAAGAAAGTATTAAGGTGATTAAAATTGAGCGCAATCCTCAAAAAGAAAATCAGAAAATAGAAGCCTTAAAAGCTTTTGGGCTTAAAGAAAATCCGTCCGGAAATTTTTATTTATCGAAACAAAAAGGACAAGATGTTTTTGCTTTACATCAGTGGCTTATTAATGCAAAAAAAGAGTTAGAAGATAAAGGGTTTATCATTGAGCCAATGGATGTGGATCAGCGAGAGATATCTCCATTTGCATCTGAGATTCAAATAGAGGTAGACGAGCAAAATGATTGGTTTGACATAAAAGGGATGGTGTATGTGGGCAAGCACTGCATTGCATTTGTTAAGTTTATCCCTTACCTGAAAAACAAAGAGCGTTTTTATCCATTGCCTGACGGTACGTTTATGATTATACCCTCTGAGTGGATGACTCATTATAGTGAAATAGCCACCTTTGCTAAGCTTAAAGATGGGGTTATAACATTAACCAAAAGTCAGTATCCTCTTCTAGAAAAAGCAAAATTAATAAGAAAGGCACGGGCTAAAAAAGCAGAGATTGATTTGACGCAGTTATACACTGAAAAGCTAAAAGCCAGTTTACGTCCTTACCAGCTCGAAGGGGTACATTGGATGATTCAGTTAAATCAGAAAGGCTTGGGGGGATGTTTAGCCGATGACATGGGGCTAGGTAAGACCCTTCAGACAATATCAACCCTGCTCTACGCCAAGGCAGTAAAGGAAAAACACACACCTGAAAAAGCATTAGTTGCAGCCTCAGATGATCAACTAGATCTTTTTTCTCAAACAAGTGATCATTCAGAGTCAATCTCTTTAAAAGCATTGATTATATTGCCTGCATCGCTGGTGTTCAATTGGCAGGCTGAACTCAAAAAGTTTACCCCTAGTTTATCTGTTTTAGCCCATGTTGGCATGAAGCGGAAAAAAGACCCCCAGTATCTTTCTAAGTATGATGTAGTGCTCACCACCTATCACACAGCCTTAAGAGATTTTGATGTTTTAGACGCGCTTGTTTGGGAGTATATTGTATTAGACGAAAGTCAGCAGATTAAAAATAAAGACGGTAAAGTATTTCGCTCTATTAGTAGGTTAAAAGCAAATAATAAGCTAGCGCTTAGTGGAACGCCTATTGAGAATTCATTGTCTGACTTATGGGCGCAAATGCAATTTATTAATCCAAATCTTTTGGGGGGATTTTCATTTTTTAGAGAAGAGTTTATTAAGCCCATTGAAAAACAAGCAAATGAAGAACGCAAAGAGGCTTTATATGATTTAGTGAAGCCTTATTTACTTCGGCGCACAAAATTTCAGGTAGCCAAAGATTTACCCGATTTAACCACCAAGGTGTTTTATTCAGATATGCTTGAGAAGCAAGACAAATTTTATCAGGCAGAAAAATCAGCAATTCGAAATTACTTACTTAATATATATGACCGAAAAAAAGGAGCGCATCATATGCATATGCTACAATCTTTAATGAAGCTTCGTCAACTGGCCAACCACACGTCTATGGCTGGATATGAGCCGCATGAAGGAGGTAAGTTTCACGATGTCATCCACCATTGGAACACTATTACAAAATCGGGCCATAAGGTATTGATATTCAGTTCTTTTGTAAAGCATTTAGAATTGTTTAAAACATATTTTGAAGAGCAGAGCGTGCCTTTTGCTTTATTGCATGGTAGTTTAACAGCAAAAGAGAAGAAAAAGCAGATTGAATATTTTGAGTCTAATAAAAAAGTTAAAACATTTTTAATCTCTATAAAAGCAGGCGGAACAGGATTAAATTTAACATCTGCAGATTATGTTTTTATTTTAGATCCCTGGTGGAATCCTTTTGTTGAAAAACAAGCCATTGCCCGAGCTCACCGAATAGGCCAAAAGAAAAACGTGATGGCCATTAAGTTTGTCACCAAAGGAACCATCGAAGAAAAAATCATTCGATTGCAAGAGAAAAAAACGGCTTTAGCTGAAGATATTATTAAAGAGAATACAAAAATACCGCTTGACCCTAAACTTCTGGATTCGCTATTGTAATTGGGCTACAAGCGACGCAAAAGCCTTAAAATGCAATTTTTTTAAGTTTCTTATAGATCTCAACCATGGCCAAGGTATCTAGTTTGCAGTAGGCCAAAAGGTTTTCAGTGCACTGTTTTTTATTTCCTTTAAAAAGATTTAAAAACAGCATTTCATAGCTATTTGAGGCAGTGGCCCCTTCTTTAATGTCTAAATTTTCATACGAAAGTTCTGGTACAAGTGCGGGCAACACTTTTTTAATAGACGATGATCCTTGCATTTTATAGTGATAATACCATCTGTTTTTAAAAGGCACCATCAGATCTTTTAAACGATCACTTAAGGCCAATAATGCTTCTGATAGGTCATCAAACATAGCTGCTAGTTCTTTTATTTTACTTCTCTCAAAAGAGATATTATACACGATAATATCTCCAGAAAGCCCACAATCTTTAATGAGTGATTCAGCGAAAAGTCTTCTAGGGTCATCGCCATTTGCAGGCGCAATAAATTCTCGGTGCGTTAATGCATTGTCATTTTTAAAGAGGTGTAAAGAATATTGAAACACAATGGCTTGATAGGCACTGGTGTTGTCAAACAAAGGCACCGCTGGCGCAAACGTTTCAAAGTCAAGAAAGTATAAAGGTTGAGTGAGCTGATTTAGAAATGTTTGCAAAGGTTTTTTTTCAAGGGTGGATGATTTGTTTTGATGTTGTATAATTTGTTGTTTTTGTTTCTCGTTAAAAAAAGAAAAGTCAGATATTTTTTCGATGTCAACGATGTCTTTTTGATACAACTCCCATTGGCTTTTCTTGTAAAGCCCAGCAATGTCAAATACAGAATTTTTTGGGATGTGTGAAAAACAAAATGAAGAGAAGTCGCACCGGTAAGGTTCTTGGCAGTGTTTTCCGATGGGTATTTCGGGGGCTAATCCTTGAGTTAATATAGAAGTAAACGCCTCAATTTGAGTGTTTATATCGTCTTGTTTTTCAATAACCTGTTGTGTGATGTTGTGGCGTTTGAAATAAGCCTGTACATCTAAATGGCCTTTTCTTTTATAGGTGGTATCAGTATGTAGAATAAATACATCAGACACTTCAACGCCTTTGGCTGCAAGCACAAAGTATTGTACGGCAGCATCTAAAATATGGGTTTGGGTGAGTTTTGTTGAACTTTTTACTTCATAGATGGCCCATCCTTTTTGTGTTTTCACTAAAACATCCACCAAAACTAAAACACCCTTAATTTGAAAGGCTGCTTCAAAAATTGCTGGGTGCTCTTTCTCTATAAGCTCTTGAGTTGTCTTAATTATTTTAGGGTAATTAAATACAAAGCCAGAGGTGGCGTCTATGCCGTTTTTAAAAAGGGATTGCGCGAGGCTTCCGATTCTATGTCCACGATCAAAAACCGCTTGTTGAATAGGAGTCACAGGGTCTTTTAAATGTTTAAAATATTTAGAGAAGTACAATTTTTTATGGCACTGAACTCCAGATAAAAAAGAAGATTTAGACAACAAGTGCTTTTTATAAGTAAAATCACTCAATGGTCATGTGTTTTTCTAAACGGATTTTTTGACCATTTTTTAAGGCAATAATAAAACACCCCGGAATGCCCAATTCTGTGAGTTGAGTTTTATAATTCTGTGCTGTTTTATAAGACTGAAATCTGCCAGAAGCCATTACATTTCTATTGTCTTCTACAAATTGAATAACACCATCTACTTCAACAAATTTTTTAGCTAAAAAGGCGGGGATTGTATCATTAAACACACCAATTTGAACCGAAAAAGAAATGTCTTTGGTTTGGTTTGGTGTTTTTTTAATCGATACATCATTAAACATAATGATTTCTTCTTTGTAGTTGGTTGCTTTGTTGATGTCAACAATAAAGGCATCTGTATATCCTTTTTGCTTGACAACATCTAGGAGGATTGCTGCTTGTTTTTTTGAGCCAAACTTTCCGACGACATACCGAATTAAGCCGCTTGTTCCTAAATAGGCATTTACATTTTTAAGCCCTTCAAATTCATAGATCGGAATCGCTTTAGAGCCGGCGCCTACTTGAATACCGTACACGCTGTTAAAGGTAGAGTAGGTTTGTGTTTTAGTCACGTATTTGTCTGACTTATTTGGCGATAAGGGGCGTGACGCTTCAGTGGCGCTAATAGTATCAAGTACTGTTTTTTCAGGCAATGATTGCGTTGTTTTTTGGGGTGTTGGCCTAGGATCTTCTTTTGGTTTTGTGGGTTTGAGCTCAGGCTTTTGAGGCGCTTCTAAAGAGTGAGCGCTTGCAATTTCAAGCTCTTCTAACCCATCGGGTTCTATACAGGCTGTTGCCCAGTTTAAGGCATCTGTTATGTAGAAATCATTTTTGGTTTTCCCGTATAAATTTCGAAACGATTCAAAGGAGGTGTACGCTTCTTTACACAAACGGTTTTGAGCGTAAGCAATGGTTAAAAAGTAATATAAAAAAATAGGCGCTCTTTGTTCTTGATAATCGTTTGGCACATAGTCTTTACTTACACTTTTAGATGCTTTTAACAAATAGTAGATAGACATATCTGTTACTTCTTGAGTTTCCGTAAGGCATATGCCTAACAAATAAGAAACATTATAATTTTCAGGGTAGCGGTTTGCTAATTTTTCTAAAATGGGGAGTGCTTTTTGTGTACGAGATACCACTAAATAATTTCTTGCTTTTTCAAATAAAAATTTAAAATCTTGCTCAGTGGATTCTTGACCACTTATGGTAGTTTGACTGATCGCAACACAAGTAAGCACGATGCATAAATACACCCTCATACATTCAATATACAAATTAAAACAAACCCCGTTGCTATGTAAATAGGCTTATCCTTGCCAAAAATCAACAAATATATCTTTTGGATTTTTCTGATCAAGAAGCGAGAGAATTTGTTCTGCTGCTTGCGCTGGTGATTTATTAATCTTGTTTTCAAACAGATCTATGAATTTTGGTTTTAATTGAAATGACGACGAATCACTTTGGCGTATTTCTTTTTGCATTTGAGTTTCTACCACACCGGGCGAACAAGCATAAAACGTAAAGTTTGTGTTATTTCTTATTTGGTGTTCTTTATGTGCCACTCTGGTAAGCATGTCAAGTGCTGCTTTTGACGCACAGTAACTGCTCCAGCCATCGTAAGGATTTTTGCCTGCGCCCGAGCTTATATTTATAATAAATTTATGCCCTTTTTGATTAGAAAATGTACGAATAAAAGCGTTCATTAATAAAAATGGGCTTATCACATTAAGATTGAGCGTTTTGGTAATTGGTTTTGGCTCAAGCATGCCAACATAAGCCATTTCTCCAAGGCTTCCAGCATTGTTTATCAGTACAATATCCTCAGTAGATTCTTGAGGGCTAAATTTAAAATTCTCAACCTGAGAAACAGAGCTTAAATCCAGTGTAATATGCGTGTAATTATCATGGGTAATGGTTTGTGTGCGGCTTATTCCAACCACTTTGTGGTTTAATTCTAAGGCCTTTTGAGCTAAGGCATGCCCAATGCCTCTTGAGGTTCCGGTGATAAAAAATAACATATGATTAATCTGAAACTCAAAGGTATGAAATCATTCAATTTGGTTATCTTTAAGTATATGAAAAAGTGGCTTATCGTGTTTTCTTTTTTTGGGGGGATGTTTTTTAGCGCTTGCTCATACAGACAAGTTGAGCTTATTGGCATAGAGAATGTGAAAATAGACAAGACCTCAAAAAGTGGAGTAGCGGCCACCATATTTGCGCGAATTAATAATCCTAATAATTATAAAATCAGAGTAAGCAGCAATAATTTAATTTTAAAAGTAGGAGGTGTGGAGCTCGGAAAAGCAGAAATCTCGAAAAAAGTAGCTCTTAAAAGAGCCGTGACGGATACCTATCCGAT
The DNA here is from genome assembly GCA_020629755.1 of Flavobacteriales bacterium. Classification (GTDB taxonomy): domain Bacteria; phylum Bacteroidota; class Bacteroidia; order Flavobacteriales_G; family JALEGO01; genus JAHDHZ01. Next base: position 13,233 of record JAHDCS010000058.1, read on the forward strand.
TTCTTTAGAGTTAAATTATAAAAACATGGCCAAAGGGGCTTTGCGAAGTTTGCCTTCGATTTTGTTAAAACAATCTGTGTTTACAGAGGTCAAAGGCGATTTAAAAGGACGGGTGTTTTTATTTTCAAAAAAGTTTCCGGTCAATTTAAATAAGCGGGTTAATCTGGTGGGAAATAAATGAAATTATCTACTCAAAAGCTAGTTAAATCTTACAAGGGCAGAACAGTTGTAAACCAAGTGTCTGTTGAAGTAAATAGAGGCGAAATTGTTGGTCTTTTAGGGCCAAATGGTGCAGGAAAAACCACTAGTTTTTATATGGTGGTGGGTTTGGTTACGCCAAATCAAGGTAAGGTATTATTAGACGACAAAGACATTACCTACATGCCGATGTATCAACGCGCTAAAAATGGGATTGCTTATTTACCACAAGAAGCTTCAGTATTTAGAAAATTGAGTGTTGAAGATAACATCATGGCTATTTTAGAGATGACCTCACTTAACAAAAAAGAACAGAAAGAAAAACTTGAAAAACTGCTCGATGAATTTGGTCTTGATCATGTGCGTAAAAACAGAGGAGATGTTCTTTCTGGCGGTGAACGCAGACGAACTGAAATTGCAAGAGCCTTGGCTGTAGATCCTAAGTTTGTGCTATTGGATGAGCCTTTTGCAGGAGTAGACCCTATTGCGGTTGAAGATATACAATCTATTGTAAGAACACTCAAAGAAAAAAACATAGGGGTTTTAATTACAGACCATAATGTGCAAGAAACCCTCTCAATCACAGACCGTACCTATTTAATGTTTGAGGGCAAAATTCTAAAAGCGGGCACTGCCAAAGAATTAGCCGAAGATGAAAGAGTACGCGCGGTGTATTTGGGCAAAAATTTTGAATTACGACAATAAAGAGGGTAAGCATCCCCCCTAAAACATCAACCAAATCTAAGAAACTGTTTAAATCTTATTCAGAAAAAATTCTTATGAATCCTTTTTTGTTATTCATCAAATTTTTTCATTCAAGTAGCGTTGCTA